>DATGVR010000108.1:0-4647 GCA_035300255.1 Nitrososphaerales archaeon | reverse complement strand
GTTCCATGGACCAACTTAGGGCCGGGGTGACCACGACGGGAGGGCGCCAAGCGACCCTCGAAGAAGTCTTCCTCCATCTCACCCATGAAGAAGAGGAGGTCGCTGAGACGGCCCGGGCGCTTCGTGAGGCCTTCTCTGCCCCCACGGTGTAGAATACATGAACCTCCGGGAGGCCTGGCGGCTCAGCAAGACCCCCTACATCGAACTCGTGTTCAGGTCAGCCCTCATGACCAGGGGGTCCATGGGAGGATTTGGATTTGGAAGCCCTGCCCGGAGGGTAAAGTCGATCACCAGGGGGGCGCTGGTGGGCAAGGTCATCATCACGGCGTTCATTTCGCTCGGAGCTGTTTTCGCCTTTTATCAATTTGCAATCGGAAGGACCCCAGCGGCCCTCGTCACCGGGGTCACCCTCAGCCTCGCCATCAGCCTAGGATACACCGTCCTGTACTCGCTGCAGGTGCTCCCTTCATTCACAGGGGCCGGGCCCTACGCCCTCCTGTCGACACTGCCTCTGCCTCGAAGAGACCTCTCACTCTTGGCGCTGCTTTCAGTCATACGAACGTTCGATTCCATGATTGTCGCCGCCATCGTTGTCCAGGTAGCCGTCGTCGCATACCTGACTGCCTCACCTCTGGCCACGGCTGTCATGGCGCTTGTTTCGATCGCAAACTCTGTCTTCGGGATTACGATATCCCTTGGGCTCGCCGGGCTCTTCCAGAGGAATATCACGGGTGGAGGCAGGGGGAGGAAGGCCACCCTCGCTAGGTTCCTTTTCCTCATTTCTTGGGGTCTGGCGGCAGCAAGTTTTGGGTTTGTCTTCAGTCTGATCCGGTATGTCTTCCCCGCTTTGGAAAGCGCAATCTCGGGGTCGTTGTCCACAACTTCCATCCCCATTCTGTTCTCTCTGCTGCACCCGTTCTCGGCTGGACTGGCCCTGGCTTCGCTCGTATTTCCTTCGCTTGCCTCGGCCTCACCAACACTGGGCCTGGCGACAACTTTGTCCTTCGTCGCCATGGCCGGGTATCTCTTGCTCGCGTATTTTGCGGGGAGGAAAGCACTGAGTATCACGGAAAGAGTTTCACAGCAACAGGCGGCCACCATCGTCAGACAGAGAGCAACGGAATTCCTCCTCAGACTGAGGAAGCCCATTCCGGCCTACGTAATCAAAGATGCTAGGATCGCATCAAAGAACCCACAGACGGCGTTCGTCTTCGCCTTGCCTGTTTTCGAGACGGTCATCATCGCATTTAGCTTGAGCCAGACCGCTAGTCTGGGGGCGACGGCCATTCTGAGCGCCACGTCGTTGGGTTGCTTCTTCACACTAATTTCGGCGTCGGTCCTCCTGAACACCGAAGGCTCGGGCCTCGACTACACTTTCTCACTTCCTTTGAACGCCAGGCTGATAATCCTGGCCAAGTCGGTCATATCGACCGCAGCTTACCTCCCCGTTCCCGTGGCCATTGGAGTTCTGCTTGCATTCGACCTGCCGTCGGCGCTCTGGTTGGTCCTCATTCCCGTAATCCAAATCCTAGCCGTGTCGGCGGCTTCGAGTGCCGAACTTGCTTTCTTCATCAGGAGTTACAAGAGGAAAGGAGGGAGTCAGACGTCCCGGGGAGTCCAAACCCGAGGCCTGAACCTATTGTCCGCGGGCGACCTCGCGAGGCTCCTGGGCGCTCTAATCGTGGCGGCCGGGATTGCTCTTGGCCCTCTGGGGGTATACGCGGGCACATTCTTGGTGACCCAGAGTGACAGTCTCGCGGTCGAGTCTCTGGCCTTTACAGCTCTGGCTGAGTTCGCAGCCGTTCAGCTTTATCTCAGACGGATGTGAGCCCGCAGGCTTCCCCTGTTCGTGGCCCTAGAACACTTGTTCTCCGCTCTAGGCTTTACTCCCCGTCGTTTGTATAGTCTGGATTATGGGTGCGGTTCCAATGACGAGAGCTTGGCGACCAGAAGTGGCAGTCTTCATGGGAGCCCTGATTGGGGTGGCGACTGTTGTTGCGATCTTCGCCTTGGTAGCCCCTCCGATGGTCTCGCCAGGCGGTCCTACGAGCATCGCTCTCCCTCAGAATCTTAGCGCCTTCGAAAGCGACTCACAGCTACAGCAGTACATCACTGCGAACGCGAAGAGTGCGCAGCAGTACAGCAGGTGGGGGATCGGGTTTGGGGGCGGCCTGATGCTCAAGGGTGGACCCGTGGTTTTCGGGGGAGTGGCGAATGGCCCGCCAATCCTAGCGGCCGCCGTAAGTTCGGACAGTTCGGCGGCTTCGTTCACCCAGACCAACGTCCAAGTCCAGGGCGTGGACGAACCAGATAGAGTGAAGACCGATGGGACTCATCTCTTTGTCTCGACGCAGAATTCCGTATCGATAATCAACGCCTACCCGCCGAGCTCCGCAGCCGTCCTTTCCACGCTCAAGTTCCCCAACGCCAACGTGATCGGCCTTGAGATGACCAAGGACCGCCTGATGGTCATCGATCAGAAGAGTGGAAGTGGTGTCGCGTATCAGAAGAATGGAGGCGGTATCATGTATCAGCAGCCGAGCGGCACGTCGGCTGTGGAGTTGCTTTTGTACGATGTCTCCAATCTCAATTCGCCCAAGCTGATGCAGAACGAGAGCATACCCGGGGCCTATGTCGCCGCGCGCCTCGCTGATGGATACGTGTACGCCGTTATCCAGCAGCCCTCCTACATCTTCAGTGGCCAGGGTAACGCCACGGCCGTAATGCCAGTGGCATCCAATAATGGGACTACGACACAGCTGCTTGCGTCCTCCGTCTTCTATACCAACAACACGGCCCAGATCAGCTACTACACGATAATCCCGAGCATCAGCATGGCCACTGGCAAGGAGAACACCGTCACAGTCCTGACAGGGCCTTCGGCCACGGTATATGTTTCGACGTCGAACATCTACGTGGTCTACACCAACTACCCAGACCTGTTCTCGACCCACAATATTGTCGGTGACGTCTACACTGGCGGAGTGGTTTCGATATCTAACGTGCAGCAGGCCCAGAACAGCACCATTCTGCGTGCTGCCTACTCGGGCGGGGCAGTTGTGGTGAAGGCTGCAGGGATTGTGCCCGGGTCCGTCCTCAACCAGTTCTCCCTCGATGAATACAATGGAAACTTCAGAGTCGCCACTGGCAGGTTCGCAGTGGTCGGGGGCTCACCGACGAGAAGTAACGATGTCTATGTGCTGGACTTGAGCATGAACCAAGTATCTGCTTTGAGGAACATCGCCCCTGGCGAGAACATCTACGCGGTCCGTTTCGTGGGGAGCATGGGGTACGTGGTCACCTTCATGCAGATTGACCCCCTCTTCGTGATATCGTTCAAGGACATCGCCAAGCCAGTCATACTGAGCGAGTTGAAGGTGTCAGGATACTCGGATTACCTGCATCCTCTTCCGGGAGGATACCTGATCGGAGTCGGGAAGGATGCCGTCCCATCTTCGACCATCCAGAATGTGGCCTTCTACCTGGGGCTCAAGCTCTCCCTCTTCAGGGTCTTCGACAATGGCACTTCAATCCAAGTCTCCAAACTGTTGATTGGAGACAGGGGGACTGACTCTCCCGTCCTGACTGACCACCTGGCTTTCACCTTCGACTCGACCAGGAACGTCACCGTCATCCCGCTTACGCTCTACAAGGTAACCGGGACGCAGAGTAACTGCTCTAGTTGTCTGCCGCCGTACGGCGATCCAGTCTGGCAGGGGGTCTACGTCATCCATGTGAACAGCAGCGGTTTCAACATCCTTGGTAGAGTGTCACAGTACTCAGGGAGCCTGAACTTCGGCGATTCAGCGAACAACAGTCTCCAGATAGACCGGAGCGTGATAATCGGGGACTACCTCTACACGATATCGCAGGGCGAAGTGATGGTCAACACCCTCTCCTCGTTCTCCACTGTGGCGACCGTGCCACTTCCCCAGTAGAACTCATTCGTGACCGAGGACCCGGTGGGGTCTGTAAGGCTCCTCTAGCCTCTTCATGTCGTCGGGTTTCAGCCGAATGTCCACCGCCTCCGCAAGTTCGTCGAGCTGTTCGATTCTCGTCGGCCCTATGATTGGCGACGCGACCTCTTTCTTGCTTGTGAGCCAGGCGAGCGCCACCTGGGCCGGCTTTGCCCCTTTCGATTTGGCAACTTCTTGCAGGCGTTCTAGCACGTCGAAGTCTTCCGGCCTGAAGTACCTCTTCCCCAAGAGGAAGTCTGACTTGTACCTGATGCTTCCCGGCTTCGCCTTCCGCTTGTACTTGCCCGTCAGGAACCCCCTGCCAAGAGGGCTCCATGGAAGGATGGGGATACCCTCCGCCACGCACAGAGGTATCATCTCCCTCTCCTCCTCCCTGTAGGCTAAGTTGTAGTGGTTCTGCATCGTCTTGAACCTCTCGAGGCCCAGGCGGTCGCTGGTGTAGAGGGCCCTGGCGAACTGCCAGGCCCACATGCTCGACCCACCGATGTTGTCGACCGAATTCTCCTTTCTCACCGCATCGGTGAGGGTCTTGAGCACTTGGTCGATGGGCGTCCTGTAGTCCCAGCGATGGATCTGATACAAGTCCACGCGGTCCGTCCTGAGGTTGGCCAGCGACCTCTTCAGGTTCCTGATTATGTGTTCCCTGCTTAGGTCTACGCCGGCCAGGCTG
>DATGVR010000107.1:0-4353 GCA_035300255.1 Nitrososphaerales archaeon | reverse complement strand
TGAAGACTCCATAGCTGTCGTTCACCGACGCCACCTCGCATCCGAGTTGCGTCAAAAGCGGGACTGCGTGGGCAATCGCCGCCCCTCCCCCCAAGTCCAGGGCCACCCTGACGCCTTCGCACGACCCGGCGCCGAACCTCTCCAACAGGTCCCCGACGTACGAAGGGTTGCGACCTTCTCTTATCAAACCGGCCCTGAATTCTCCTACCTGTCCTGGCGCCGCCACCACGGCGTCAAAGGTCTCCTTCCCTATTCCTGCTCCGTCGACTACGAACTTCAGGCCATTGAACTCCGGCTCGTTATGCGAAGCCGTCACCATCACGGCCGGTCTCTGCCTCAGCCTGCTCTCCCGGAAAAGAGCCGGGGTCGAGATTATCCCAAAATCCAGCACCGTAGAACCCAGTGACGACAGACCCGCAGCCACTGCTTTGCTCATCGCCGGGCCCGTGGTTCTCGAATCCCTTGCAAGGAGGAACTCTCGGGAACCGATTGCCTTCCCAAAATTTGTCGCAAAGTTCGATACCTCGGCGAGGCTGAGGTCACCATTCAGAATCCCTCTAATGCCGCTCAGCGAAGCTATCAAACCGACCGCTCCTCGTTCCCGGTGTTAGCTCAGATAAAGTAAAGGGATTCAGCTCGCCCAGGAACACATGTGAACCAATCTTCACCGCGCCAGTATGTCTTTTTGAGTTCCGCTCTTTTGATTTGGAAGGGCCTCAAAAGTAGAAGTTGCGGGTAAAGTCATTCCGGGTCCAAAGAACCACAAAAATTGGGGAGTACAAACTCACCGAGGTCTTCGCAGGCCTCGAGAGTTCTTCTGCTCTTGCCAAGGTCTTCGGCTCGAAGAGTCAGATGACGAAAATTGTGAAGCATCTGAAGCTCAGGGTCGAACCCCACGACTCGGGTCTCTGGCTCGACAGAGACACAGGGACGATTTGTATCGGCTCCAAACACCTCACTTCAGCCAAGAGCAACTTCCTCTACCTTGACGTGATCCACGTGTTGGTTCATGTCAGGCAGTTCCTCGAGGGCAAGGAACTCTATGACCAAGCGTTTGAATATGTAGATAGGCCGACCGAGCTCGAGGCCTACAGGACAACTGTGGCCGAGGCAAGGCGCCTGGGAATGGACGAGGAGGAGATTCTGAAGTACCTGAGGATGGACGCGGCGGACGATTCCGAACTTGGAAAGCTGATGGAAAAGATCGGCATTAAGGTCCGTCGCTGAATACGGTCGTTTGCTCCTGCAAACGTGTTTAATCTAGCCAACGAGGGCCGGAGGCGCGGCCTCCTGTTTCGTCACAACTGTGCTGAGAAACTCGTGCACAACGAATGGGTCAGCTTTCACAGCTGAAACGGGAATCTCTTTACTGTCCGAGAGACCCCTTCCCGCCTTCCTCCCGTAGCCGCTGTACAACATCAATACGAAAGGCGACATGAGCATGGGGACGAGCCATGTAGAGTTGAAGACTGCTCCCAATGGGTTGAACACGAGGACGCCTATCCATAGTACGCCCTGGAACACGAGTGAGTACGAGGAGATGTGCAGAACATCTCCATGAGAGAGGGGTTTCTCTGACTTGGGAGTGACCGGGATCGACCGGAGGCCTGTCATAAAATAGGAAGCCATACTTCTCAGCTCATAGGGCATCATCACAGTGCTGATGGCTCCGCTCAGGAACCTGTGTCTGAGATATTCGCGGGTGGTGACGCCGGCCCGGTACCGGATGATTGCCCCCAGAGCCGACCCAACCAATCCCCAGATTATCAGGAGCCTGAGAATTGGGATCGACCAGATGATTCCGAGTGGATTGCGGAGGAGGGAAATCAGGAAAGAACCCGCGGCCGCTGGTGTCGACGCGAAGCCATAGACCGTCAGGAAAGCTCCCAACGGGAGGATCAGGTTGACAACGTGGCTCATCGGCGTCTGAAGAAGGTGGAAACCCTTGTCAGCGGAGATCGAAGGCCGCGACGCGAATCCCCAGAACTCCATCGACCCGCGCGTCCATTTGTTCTGCCTCCTGATGAAACCTCGTACATTCTCCGGCACCGCCTCATAGGTGTGCAGCGGGATGAACTTCGAGTGCCACCCCTTCTGGGCGAGGCAGACCGCGGTGGCAAAGTCTTCAGAGACGTAACCCTCCACGAAACCTCCAATCTGCTTCAATGCAGAGACTCTTACCAGGACGTTGTGCCCGTAGCAGAAAACGGCGTCCATCGAATTAGCAAGGTTCCTCTCCCAGACAAAGCGTCCCAGCTTGGACATTGGTGCCAAGGCCGCAGCGAAGTCCGTGTCAAGGTTCCAAATGTTGATCAGGCCTTGAAAGATCGCGACGTCGCCGTTCGCAGGATGTTCGGCATACCTGAGTGCCCGACCGACCCAGTCGGGAGGAAGATAGGAGTCCGCATCGAAGAGGACGACGTAGTCGTATGAACCCCAGTGCTTCGCCAACCAATCATTGATTGCGCCCGCCTTGTACCCCCTCCTGGTCGTCCTCCGCTCCACAGTGTAAGCCTGTTCCGATGAGACTCTGTCCACAGTGGCCATAGCTTCGGGGTTCGTCGAATCGTCAAGAACGTAGACATCCGAAGGGTAGTCCTGGGCCATGGAGGCAAGGCATTCGGGGACCACATCGTTCATCGTGGTATAGAGCAAAGCCACTCGCGGACGGCTGGCCAGAGACTGAACTGACGGCAAGGGAGGCCTGTCCTTCAGTGACACCAACTCTCTGGTAGTCCCGTAGGCGGCTCCTAGGAATAGGACCGAGAGTACGCTGAACAATGCCACCGATGGGACGCGGTCCCAACGAACTACATAGAAGCTGAGGGCGAACTCGAGGGTCAGGTAGATGGCAAGCATGACGGAAAAGAAGGCGATTCTAGTCCCTCTCGAACCTGCGGAAGGCATGTAGGCGTCAATCGAAGGCTTTTGCAATGACGTTCATGTCAATTGCAAAGGCCCTGACTTAATCCAACGGTTTTGAAAGGGCGTTCAACCGCGTGACAAGCTATTCCTGGAATGCTCGGGATAATAACTCTAGATTTTCTTGGCAGGTATCCCCGGCTTCACAAGGTCTTTCAGCTCAAGAATTGCGTCAATTTCCGAGGGCCCATACCCGAGTTTTTTCAATGCTGTCCGGATTGAGACTCCCTTCGCCAGCTGCCTTCCAAGCACCGCTGCCTTGTCGTATCCTATCTTAGGCGAGACCACAGTAATCAACGCCTGACTGCTCTCGGCGAACATCCTCGCCTTCTCCCGCATGGGCACGACGTGATCTATCACGAGCGAGGCCACCTTCCTCAGTGCTTCCGAAAGCAGCTTGGCCTGCAGTACGATGTTGTAGCCCATCAACGGCACCCCCATTGTTAGCTCGAACTCTCCCAGCGAGGCAGCCAAGGCGTTGGCTCCGTCGAGCCCTTGAACCTCGGCGCATGCTAGCATGGCGCTTTCAAGCGTGACAGGATTCGTCTTCCCGGGCATTATGCTGCTCCCGGCGACCTCCTCCTGTGTCGGGATGTCAATTTCGCCTATGCCAGTAAGCGGGCCAGAGAACATCAGCCTCAGGTCCTGGCACAGTCGGTAAAGGTCGATGCCGATCGACCTCATCGTCCCACTCAGCGATGCCATATCTGTCAGGAGTCTTGTGGCTCGGAATTTGTTCTTCGCGCTAATGAAGCTCAGCTTCGCAAGCTTCGCGATTTCCTTCGCGACAAGGTTTCCAAACCTCGGGTCAGCGTTTAGTCCAGTGCCGACCGCGGTTCCTCCGATGGGGAGCTCCAGCAGGTACTCCATCGTCTGCACTACGAGCTTGGCATCTCTCCTGAACTCGTCTGCGTACGCTCCAAACTCTTGCCCCATGGTGACGGGCAGCGCGTCTCGCAGGTGCGTCCTCCCTGACTTGTAAACACTGGCAGTTTTCTTTGAAAGTGCGTTCAGGCTCTTGCTCATCTTCTCGAGGGCGGGGAGGAGATCGCGACTGACGACATAGGCCGATGCAACCCTGATCGCGCTCGGCCCGACATCGTTGGAGGACTGGCTCATGTTGACGTGGTCGTTCGGATGTACCCGCTTCCCAAGCTCCGAAGACGCCAGCTTAGCAATCAGCTCGTTGGCATTCATGTTGAGGCCCGTCCCCGACCCCGTTTGGAAAACATCTACAGAGACGAGCTCGTCGTGAGTCCCCTTCATCAACTCCTTCGCCTTGAGTTGGATGGCTGCACCTCTCTCTCGGTCAAGCAGTCCGAGCTGGACGTTCGATTTCGCCGCGGAGAATTTTATCGCCCCTACTGCCCAAATGACTTCCCGAGGGAACCTTGTCCCCGTGTTGAGGAAGACTCTCTTCGAGCCTTCTAC
>DATGVR010000106.1:0-4707 GCA_035300255.1 Nitrososphaerales archaeon | reverse complement strand
AGCCCCAACGAAATCGTCCTCTTTTCAGCCCCGGCGAAATTGAAGCACGAGGCCTTCGTCAAGCGGTTTATCGAAACGACTCCGATAGAATCCGGGAGCCCGCCCTACAAGCGGAAGATCTACAACATGGTGAAAGAGACAGACAAAGCAGACCGGTTCCTCTGTGGCTTCGTCGAAGGCGAATCCGGGAACTGGACAAGCTTCCCTCCCCATAAGCACGATGGGAAGCCGGAAGTCTACGTCTACTACGGGATGGGCACAAAATTCGGGGTCCAGATGGTGCTCAGGGACGGCAAGGACGACTCGTTCGTCGTCAGGGACGGGGACGCTGTCTACTTCGAGAAGGGTTACCACCCCAATGTTGCTGCACCGGGCACAGGGATGAACTTCCTATGGGTCATCAGCGCTCCTCCAGACAGGCGCGACCTTTCAGTCGAGTTCCACCCGGACTTCGAATATATGCAGTCGGGGCCGACGCATCTGAAGACAGGCGTCTCGGGCAACGATTAGTTGTAGGGCGTCGGTATATCCCAGTATCCATACATGAACGTCCCACTATTGGGGAAGCGCCTCTCGACGATGGTCTCGACTACGGAGACCGATTCAGAGGAGACGGCCTGCCTCACTGCAGATTTCAGCTCGTCTGGCTTCTCCACTTTCTTGTACTCTGCTCCGTAGGCCTTGGTCAGCTTCTCGAAGTCAACCGGGTTCGCGAACTCGGTACCGAAGACGCGTTTCTTGAGCCCCCGGACCTGAAGGTCACGTATGGAGACCCAGCCATAGTTGTTGAGTATCACAACCACAATCGGAATCTCGTTTTCAACCGCCGTGGAGAGCTCCACGCTGTTCATCAGGAAAGAGCCATCTCCTTCGACGGCGACGGCCGCCTTCTTCGGTTGTGCAAGTTTCGCTCCCATCGCCGCCGGGAGTGCGAAGCCCATGGTCGAGAATCCCCCTGAACTCAGGAATGTCCTGGGGAGGTAACTCGCCCACTGTTGCGACATCACCTCCTGGGGGAGACCTGCGCTCACCGAGACGATGGCGCCCCTCGGAAGGGCCTCTCGTAGCAGCTTGACGACATTCGGCATTCCCATCGGGGCCCTGGTCCAGAGTTTCTTCAGCTCGAGATCCCACGCATTTCGCAGGTCGTTGAAACGTTTGAGCCAGGGCGTCGCCTTTGCGGATTTTCGCCCATGCTCGCGTAGGCCCGTGAGCAGGACCTCGAGTCCCGCTTTGGCGTCGGAGACGATGCCGACGGCGACCGGGTAGTTCTTTCCGATCTCATGGGGGTCGACATCGATGTGGATCAGCTTCGTCGGAGGGATTTGGAAGGTGATTCCATGTTCGTAGGAGCTCGTCGTCTCATCGCTGAAGGTCGTCCCCACGGCGAGAATCACGTCCGCCTCTTTGGTGAGCGAGTTGGCCACTGAGCTTCCGACATTCCCCGGATGGAAACCCCAGAGCCTGTTGTCGGCCGGGAAGCCCCCCTTTGACTCTCCCCTGAAGGATGACACGGCTGGAGCGCCCAGGAACTCGGCCACGGCGACGGCGGCCTCCCCTGCTCCCGAGATGTTCACCCCCCCGCCGAGGAGCACCAATGGTCTCTTCGCATGGAGCAGAAGCTTGGCAGCTTTTCCAATCGCGACAGGGTCTGGGTAGATCCGCCCAAGCGGCATGAAATTCTTGAGGCCAGGGACCTCGGAGCGGACCTTCTCCACCTGCACGTCCATCGGCAGGTCGACCAGGACAGGCCCGGGTCTCCCAGTAAGAGCGGTCTTCAGAGCATTGGGGAGGACACGCGGTAACTGCCTGACGCTGGTGACCTGCCAGGCCCTCTTGACGAAATGGCTCATGCCGTTGACGTAGTCAACCGAATTCTTCCTATCGATCTCCTGGAAGATTCCCATCCCGAACAGGTAGGTCTGGATGTCGCCGGTCAATGCCACCATGGTGGAGGAATCAACGAAAGCAGTGGCCATCGCGGTGGTGAGGTTCGTGGCCCCCGGTCCGACCGAGGTGGTGACTACAGCAGGGACTCGCCCGTTGGCCCTGAAGTAGCCATCAGCCATGTGCCCGCCCCACTGCTCATGCTTGATCGGGATCGTTCTGATCCCAGAGTCTTTCAGCGCGTCAAAGATGGAAATGTTGCCGTGCCCCGGAATCCCAAACGCATGTTTGACTCCAGCCTTCTTGAGGAACTCGACGGTGAACTGGGCGCCGTTGAGCAATAATCTTTCCGCCATCGCTGCTCCGAGCGTTATTTTAACGCGAGCCCTGGTCTCACGGAGACAAGAAAGAGCATCTCATCGGAATCAAGCTTAAACCAGTCATGGCGCGACCGGCGATTGTTGCCTGTGCCGACTGACCTCTCTGAGACCATCCCACAATCCGTCTACTCCGCGATGACAGATTTGCGCGTAAGAGACCCTGGACTCCCGACAAGGCTGGCGAAGAGGAGGGTCAGGAGAGAGGCCCTCGCCAAGGATGGGAAGCTGACGCTCTTGGCTGTCGACCATACCGCCAGGATGGTCACTTCAATAGGCGACGACCCATTGAGGATGGCAGACAGGCGGGACCTCCTTGCCAGGACGCTGCGTGTAATGGGATGCTCGTCCTTCGATGGGCTCCTCGGCTCTCCTGACGTCGTCGACGACCTGTTCTTGCTCCAGAAGCAGGCATCGAAGAGGTTTCTGGACCGCAAGGTCCTCATTGGAAGCGCCAACCGTGGTGGATTGAGCGGCGCCACATTCGAGATGGACGACAGCGTAACCGGTTACGATGCCAAGGGCATTGCGAGCATGAGGCTCGACGGGGGTAAGTTCCTGCTGCGAATCGACCCAGAGGATGAGGCGTCACTGAAGACGTTGGAATACTGCACCACCTTCGTGAGGGAATGCCAGGAGCTCGACATCCCAGTGTTCCTTGAGGCCTTGCCGGTCGCAAGGAGAGACGGGCGCCTGACGGTGGTGCGCGATGCCGGCACGCTCGCCAAACTCGTCGGCGTGGCCACTGCCCTGGGAAGCAGTTCATCAAGGCTCTGGCTCAAACTTCCCTACGTGGAGGATTTCGCGAAGGTCGCGAAAGCAACCACATGCCCCATCCTCGTGCTGGGAGGTGATGCCAAAGAGGTCGACGTGCTGTTTTCCCAAATCCTCTCAGCGATGGAGTCCGGGCCGAACGTCAGAGGTGTGCTCATGGGGCGGAACATTCTCTATCCGGAGGAGGGCGACCCTAGGGGGATGGCCTTTGCAATCGACGCTATTGTCAGGCACGGGGCGGGAGTGAACGAGGCGAAGCAGGTTATGGAAAAGGAAAGCTGGAAGAAGTGTGAACTCTTCGATGGGTAAAGGCCAGCTCGACCTCCTGCTCGTAGGAAGGGCAGGAGTTGACCTCTACTCACTCGACTTCGGGCGCACCATCAAAGAATCAAAGAAGTTCGCCAAGTACGTGGGAGGAACCGCTGCGAACGTGGCTGTTGGCGCTTCAAGGCTTGGGCTAAGGACCGCGCTGGTAACTAGAGTAGGGAACGACGACCTGGGGGAATACATCATCGGGTACTTGGAGAAGGAGGGAGTCGACATAGAACATGTCCGCAAGGACCCTAACGGAAGGACCGGCATTGTATTCGCTGAGATTCTGCCAGGTCGCGATGGGAAATTCGTCTTCTACAGAGAAAAAGCCGCCGACCTCCTCGTCACCGACGAGGATCTTCCGGAAAGCCTCATCAGAAGCACCAAAGCGCTGCTCGTTACAGGGACCGGCCTGTCCGCCAACCCTTCAGCGAGTACGATTTACAATGCGATGGCGGTCGCCGAGCGAGAGGGTCTTACGCGGATCCTTAACCTCGACTGGAGACCAACGCTCTGGAGCCTTCCGTTGGAAGAACGAATCTCGAGGTATCAGAAGGCCATCTCCATGGCAAACGTGCTGATTGGGAACGAAGGGGAGTACATCGCTGCAACGGGCGCCGAGACCTTGCAGGCAGCGATCGAACAGGTCAAAGATACAGACAGGGTGCTTGTCGTCACTCGAGGCGAAAAGGGTTCGACCGTCTACACTCAGGGGAGGATAATCACAGTACCTGGATTCAGAGTGAAGCTCCTCAAGGGGCTCGGGGGCGGAGACGGCTTCATCGCCGGTTTCGTCTACGGGCTTTCAAAGAAGTGGGCGCTCGCGAAGGCTGCGAAGTTCGGGAACGCCGTCGGGGCCATTGTCGTCATGGGGCACGCGTGCTCCGAATCGATGCCCACCTACGATGAAGCTACGAAATTCCTCCGCAAGAATCGTGGCTAAGGCCCGCGACTACCATCGGTAAATCGTGACTTTCTTGTCGGTGAAGAAGTCTACGGTGTCGACCTGGGCGTGCAAGGTTCCATAGAACGAGTCGCCTCTCCCTCCGAACGGGAAGTACGCAGGCGGAGCCGCGACGCCGATGTTCACCCCGACGTTCCCTACATTTGCTCCCCTCCTGAACTCTCTGGCGCTTCGTCCGCTGCTCGTGTAGATGCATGCCATATTACCGAAGCCGGTCCCTTTGTTGATGATGTCCAGCGCGTCGTCGAGGCTTTCGGTCTGGATGACGCTGGCGAGAGGACCGAAGACTTCTTCCTTTGCAACAGTCATCGAAGGATCAACATTGTCCAGGACCGATGCCCCCAGGTAGAATCCCTCAGGGTGCTCTTCGACCTTGAGCGCCCTGCCGTCTGA
>DATGVR010000105.1:0-3473 GCA_035300255.1 Nitrososphaerales archaeon | reverse complement strand
CGCGGTCGGTCGGAAAGGCAGCCCTCGAAGCACTCGCCTGCGGGTGCCAAGTAATCGACTGGTCGGGGAAGACCTTGCAAGGATTGCCTGACGAGAACAGGCCTGAGAATGTAGCTGCGAAATGGCACGAGCTCTACCAGGGCCTCATGAAATTCTAGGCGCGCGCCATTGTCTCCGCGAATATATCATAGTGTGACGGAGCCGCCCCAAGGAAGAATCTTTGCTGGCGAGCTCCTCATGAGAGACCTGGGCGTAGTGATTGCGGTCAGGAACGAGGAAAAGTCGATCGGGGGGGTGCTTCACGCCCTCGACGACCAGACCCAAAGGCCCGTGGAAGTGGTCGTCGTCAACGACGGATCCACCGACCAGACTCTTGACGTTCTGAAGGAGATTTCCGCGGAAGTTCACTTCAAAACGACCGTGGTCACACTCCCCTTCCATTCAAAGAGCCTGGTGGGAAGGCCGGAGCTGGCCCGGGTCTTCAACTCGGGCCTCACAGTCCTGAGAGAACGAAGTCCTTCAGTCGATTATGTCATGATTCTCGGGGGTGACCACGCCCTTCCCCCGTACTACGTCGAGCGCATCGTCGGCAGGATGGAAGAAGACGAACGACTTGCAGTGGCGTCGGGCTGGATAACCAACGAGCCTTTCTGGGAGAACACTCCAAGAGGCTCGAGCATGATAGTCCGCGCCCAGTTTTGGGAGAAGGCCGGAAAGATGCACTTTCCCGTTAGTTATGGTTGGGAGAGCTGGGTCTATCTGAAGGCCAAGCAAATGGGGTACCGTACCCGGAGTTTCAAGGACATACCGACAAGCATCTCAAGAAAAACGAACCTGATGAAGGGGGTCCTGTACGGCAGGGCCATGTATGCGTTGGGATACGACTGGATCTATGCCCTAGGCAGGAGTCTCCTGGTGGCAAGGAAATCCCCTCGGGCCTCGTTTCAGATGCTGGCCGGCTACCTGGACCACAGGGGAGTGACCAGGCTGGATGTCAGCTCGTACCTGGGGGCGGAGCAGAGGAGGATGATCTTGAGGCGCGCCGCCCACTTGCTGGTCCACTCAAACCGGTGAGTCTCTGCGAAGGCTGTCCCCATCAAGGCATTCCAAAATTCTCCTGTGCAATTCTTTGTTTGACGATGCCACGAAGCTGAACCTGCTCCCCAGGTCCATCGAAAATCGGAGGTCACCCCCCTCAGGGGCACTCACCACCCCTCCAGCCTCGGTCGCAATAAGTTGCGCAGCGGCGAAGTCCACCGTCCTCATTCTTCCTCTCACGTCCACGAAGGCGTCGGTCTTACCATCAGCCAACAGGCAGAGCTCCAGCGCATTCGCCCCGTAGTGGACCTGACGGCCGACGCGACCCATGAGCGGAACGAGCCCTTTGAGGGTTCTCTGGCTTGCCCTGCTGATGTCTATTCCAGCGACGGCCTTCGAAAGTTCCGTAGTCTTCGATGTCCGGATTTCCCTCCCGTTCTTTTTTGCCCCTTTGCCTTTGGTCGCGGTGTATACTTCCCCACTTACGAGGTTCCTAACAATGCCGAAGAAGATGCCGTCCTGCGTCGCGCCCTTCGCAATTGCAACCGACGTGCAATAGAACGGAATCCCCCTTTCGAAGTTGGACGATCCATCGATGGGGTCGATTATCGCCAATAGCTTTGCCTTGGAATCCCCAAGGTCCCCTGCCTCCTCGCTGAGCATTCTCACCCCTTCAACTTTGGCGAGTGCGCCAATCAATTCGTCTTCGGCCCTCTTGTCCGCGACAAGAGTTCTGTCTCCTGAAGCTCCAACCCCCACAACGTCTCTTCCGTTACCTTGACCAGCCAGAGAGTTGACTGTGAGCTGCACTTTTTCGGTCGCTCCGAGTAGGAGTCTTTCCCAATCTATCTCTGCGGGCTTCACCCGCTGACCACTTTGCGCCTTCCGAGGACATCCAGAATCCTCTGAAGCGTAACATCCAGGTCTGAGTCTGTCTCGACGACCTCTGTGTTCTTCTCGCCGAGTTCTTCGTGGATCTCGGAAAGGGCGCTGTAATACCGCATCCTGAAGAATTCGGTCATGTTCCTCTCCCTTTCGTCCTTGTCCTTCTGTCTGAGGTCAATGGTCTCCGGGCCTGCCTTGAGGAGGATGTACAGGTCGGGTCTCATTGCGGGCTCCTGAAGGATGCGCCTGACCATCGTAAACATGGCCGGGTATGCTTCGCTCTTCTTGAGCTCGAACCTGATTTTGGCGTAGGCCAGATCTGACAGCAGATACCCTTCTGAGACCATGTTTCTCGTTTGCCTCAGTTTCGAGATTATGGAACTGTATACCATCGTGGCCCCGAGAAGACTGAAGTCTGCAGGAGTGTCAGCTCTGTCGGCTACGGGGACGTCTTTTGGGACTGCATGCGCAGACTCCTGGAGCCTGAGCCATCCGTGCCTCTCCAACCCTGAAGCGAGTGATGTCTTGCCTGTCCCCGAGAACCCCTCAAGGACAATAAATGCCATCTGTGTCCACCGCTCCTGCCAATGCGGATATAATGTGACCTGTCCGGTGCGCGGATCTTCTAGGGGAGGGAAAGGAATGCGGGAAGATTGAACAAAACGAGGTAGACCAGATACGCCACATAGCCGATGCCAAGATACGCCACCGTCGGCACTCCGTAGCTCACCTCGACAGAAGCATCTTGCAATTTTTTCGCCTCGACCTCTTCACGCGCAACGTTGACATCTCTGTTAACTTCGGTCCTGACCCCATCAGAAATTATAGCCTTGGGTATCCAGCGCTGTTCTCGGAGGAACTGCTGCATGGGGATCTTCCGGCCGCCCCTGGCGTTTCCAACCGCATACTCATATCCGATGTGCGAGAGCGCCACGAAAGCACCGGCGAACAGCGGCGGGACCGGGGAGAGGGGGTACGGGTCGGCGGCGACGAATGCTATCGCAATAGCATCAGCCTGGCCGATTCCTCCAAAGAAGGCGAAAGCCAGTGCTATGCCTCCGATGAGGACTATCTTGATGATCAGGAACTCAAGGCCCTGGGTCGTTTGAAAAGCATAGTAGGAGTAGACAACGTACCCGGCACCTACCAGCGCCGGTATCCAGACCAGGTCGCTGACCGCCCGCTCCTTGACATCCTGATAGGAAGCGATTGCGAAAGAGAGGCCAATCAGAAGCTGAGCGTACAACCCTAACCCACTTCGGTGAGGCCGATATAAGCGACGAAGGAACTGCCGGCTTGTCGCTATCTTTCCTCGACCTTGAGCCTCTGCCCAGAGAAGATATTTTCCACCTTCTCCAGGGAGTCGACATCGGCAACTCCTTTGTCGGTCCTGATTCGTTTGATTCTTGGAAAGCGAAGGGCGTATCCGCTGTCATGCCTATTGCTCATCTGGATGCTATCGAAGGCGACCTCCACTACGATTTCGGGTTTCACCTTGCGTCGGTACCCGTAGTCCTCGACCGTGATTTCTTTGAGCCGGCGAGTCATTT
>DATGVR010000104.1:0-1873 GCA_035300255.1 Nitrososphaerales archaeon | reverse complement strand
CAATTCTTCGGGGAGATGGGCCTCCTCGATCAGCAACCTAGGTCGGCCGACGTTGTCGCTCTCGAGGACACGGACTGCCTTGTCCTCTCCGCGCCCACCTTCTGGTCGCTCGTATCCACCAATTCCAAGATAGCCCGGGCCCTCGTCCAGGAGCTGGCTCGCAGGCTTCGGGAAACCAACAGGACACTCACGGAGTGACATCCTCCCACAACCGAGGTCGTGGGCTTCCAGCGATGGCTTCTTGAAGACGATGAGCTCGCCTAGCTGGTTTTGGGGATATTGGCCGATAGATCTCCGAACCCCATAAATACACGGATATGTATACATATACGCAAATGACCTCCAGGAACCTCAGCGTGAAGGACGATGTCTACAAGAAGCTTCGCGAAGCGAAGAAGGGGAACGAAAGCTTCAGCGACGTAATTGAAAGATTGCTCGATGGAGGGCATGACCTGATGGCGTTCGCAGGCATCTTCTCCGGGGACAAAGAGTTTGAGCGGGTGAAGAGCGACATACAGCAGGTTAGGAAGAAGACGGTGCTGAGGAATTGATCGCGATAGATACCTCGGTTGCCATTGACTTCCTTCGCGGAGAAAGGTCATCGGTCTCGAAGGTAGAATCCGCGCAGAAACTCACGGATTCGATTGGCATCTCCTCGGTGTCTCTGTTCGAGTTGCTGCATCCTCTCTACCACCGAAAGCTCGACGCGCAGGAGAGGATAGTGAGGTCGTTCGTGCACCAATTGAGGCTACTGCCCCTGGACTCAGATGCAGCCGAGGAGGCAGCCAAGATCATGGGTTCCCTCCTCAGGATAGGCCAACCAGTCAACGCGCTGGACGTGCTGATAGCCGGAACTGCGGTGGCCAACGGTGCTGAGAAGATTATTTCGAAGGACAGAGACTACGAGAAGATCGCAAAAGTCTCAGACCTGAAACTGGAGATTCTGCGATAATCGAATCATTCCGCGGGACGTACGAGCCTTTGGAAGTGAGCGTTCTCGACGGGGGATGTCCGGGCCCCCATGACCTCCGACGTAACTCTGCTCTTCCCTGTGGAGACGAACTCGATTTCCGGCCGGTCTGTAGGCTCATCAGGGCGATGGCGAAGACCCTCAAAGCCAAGTCCCAGATTTGCAGAGGAGCCGGCGCTTCACCGACGGCTCTTTCCAACCATACGCATCGACACAGACGGGATTTTATGACCATAGTCAGCGTGGTTGAGGGAAGGCCGCGCTCACATCACGAGTGCGATTGCCCTGCACGGACTCGCACTGCCGCCGACGAGGGCCAGAGGGACTCCGATGAACAAGAACTTCTTGCCGATCACGCGGTCGAGATTGGCCAGGTTCTCGAAGATCACGACTTTTTTCGGGAGCAGAGTCTTGTGGGCCACGAATGGAGGTCGGTCCGGGCTCGGGGAGTCTAATCCGACAGCTCCAAAACCTTTCTCGATAATATAGTCGCAGGCCCCCTTGGTGAGGTCTGGATATTCCAACCAGTCAGGAGTCCGGCTCTTTGCTGTGTAGCCTGTAAGCAGGAGCAGAACCCACCCCTTTCCGTTCAGGTCTTTTTGGCCTGCTGCCGCCAGCCCGTTTCTAATGTCTTCTTTGCTTATGGGATGGCGCTTGGGTCTGCCGGAAAGGTCCAGCACCAGTCCATTTCCCACGTAGTGTCCAAGAGGCATCCTGTCGATGGTCTCTCCCCCCTCGACCATGTGCGCCGGTGCATCGGTGTGCGTGGCTGTGTGCTCCGAGAACGCCCACACAAACGAAAGGTAACCGTCTTCCTTCGTGGTCTGGATGGTTGTCTTCAGTGGTTGAGGGGCGCCAGGGAAGACAGGCGTATCCAAGCTCTTGAGCTCTACCGAAAGGTCA
>DATGVR010000103.1:0-4904 GCA_035300255.1 Nitrososphaerales archaeon | reverse complement strand
CAGACAAGAAGCAGGAAGGAAGCTTGCGGGTGCGCTTAGGGAGTTCAAAGGAAAGGATGTCGTTGTGCTCGGGATTCCAAGAGGTGGGGTCGTCGTTGCGAACGAGGTCGCGAAAGCTCTTGGAGCACCGTTGGATATCGTCGTGACCCGGAAGATCGAGGCCCCGGGGGAGCCGGAGTATGCGCTAGGAGCGGTCACACAAGAAGGAGATGTGATCATGGACAGGCAGGCCGCTGAGTCTCTTGGGGCGAGTCCAGCCTATCTCGACGAACAGGTGAGAAAGAAGAGGGAGGAGGTCAAGGAGAGGATGCAGAGGCTCAGAGGAGACGCACCCTATCCTCGAATTGAAGGGAAGGTCGTCGTGATTGTGGACGACGGGATTGCTACGGGGAGCTCGGTGAGCGCAGCGGTGATGTCCGTGAAAAAGAGGAAGCCGAAAGAAGTGATAGTGGCAGTCCCGGTAGCACCCGCTGACGCCATTGAGATGCTCGCGGGGGAGGGGGCGAGAGTGGTTTGCCTGGAGACCCCAGGGCCCTTCTTAGCCATAGGAGAATTCTACGGGGACTTCGACCAAGTCGAGGACCTGGAGGTCAAACGGATTCTCGACGAAAGGTCGTCTGGGAAGCTCTGAGCTTCAGCCACTTTAATACCACAACTCACTGCGGGCTGAACAATTGGACGTCCGGAGGTTCAGGGCAGACCTCTACAACCTGGCCACCAGGGCCTGCGTCGGCGACGACCAGGAGGTCCGATTGAAGGTGTTCGCGGTGGCCGACACGCTCGTGAATCTTTACAGGAAAAATCTCGTCAAGATCAACCATTCTGCATTGGAGCTCGTCTGCGCAAGGAGTCTGATCAAGCAAGGTTACGAGGTGAAGGTGGAGCACAGGCTGGACGCGACCCTTGTCTGCGACGTCATGGGAGAGAGAGGGGATGGAGCGCTCATCGTTGAAATCGAGACCGGGTTCATTCCTCCCGAAGCAGCCCTTGAGCCTTCAGCCTATGCCAGAAGTAGGATTGCGAGCAAGATTGCAAGGTACAGCAAGTTCGCCGGGAAGTTTGCGATTGGGACCACCCCTTCCTATGTTCTGGACCTGCCGGAATTCTTCGTGAAGCCGCCGAGGGTGCGGAGCATTGGCGAGGCCGCGAAAATCAAGGAACTGACAGATGTGCGCTACAACAAACCCCCGATCTCGGTCACGGAGCTTATGCAGGCGAGGCTGCATGTGATCTT
The DNA here is from genome assembly GCA_035300255.1 of Nitrososphaerales archaeon. Lineage (GTDB taxonomy): Archaea > Thermoproteota > Nitrososphaeria > Nitrososphaerales > Gagatemarchaeaceae > UBA183. The sequence goes on along the minus strand of DATGVR010000103.1, from coordinate 3,670 downwards.
TCTAATTGACGTTGATTCGGCCAACACACATGAGCTGGACCCGGAGACGTACGTCAGGACTGCGTCGGCGTTCTTGGACTGGCACAGGGGCACCCAAGGCTCTGGTCCGAGCTTGAGTTCGTTCGAGGGCGGGTTCAATGTTTCAGAATCTGCGGGGGTTTCCTGATGTCAAAGCCAGCCGGAGGAAGGGCCGCGCTCGCGGAGGCTCTATTCCGGATAGGGGCACTCCGGTTCGGGAAGTTCACTTTGGCCAGTGGCAGGACGAGCCCCTACTACCTCGACCTGAGGGTGGTTCCGAGCGACCCGCAGGCCTACAGGCTGGAGATCGCCGCCTACGAAGCAGTCGCGAAGGAGATAGGAGAGAACAGCTTCGACGTGGTGGCCGGGGTTGCGACCGCTGGCGTGACAGTCTCTTCACCCCTCGCCTACCAGCTTGGGAAGCCAATGGTGTATGTGAGGAGGGAGGAGAAGGGGCATGGCCTCGGCAGGCTGGTCGAGGGGGCTGTGCGCCCCGGATGGCGCGCCCTCGTCGTTGACGACCTAGTGACGACGGGAGGGAGTATGGTGGCGGCGGTCGAGGCCCTCAGAAAAGCAGGATGTGTCGTCAAAGACTCGAGCGTGTTGGTAGACAGACTCGAGGGAGGGAAGGCCAACTTGGCGGCTGCAGGGGTCAAGCTCAACTCCTTCACCGATGTCAAGGATCTTGTCGATACGTTGTATCGGGGGAAGAAAGTGACGAAGGGGGACTATGAGGCGGTCCTCAAGCAGATGGGGGGCGAAGGCCCTTGAGTGTGGATGCAATCTCAGTGAAAATGGCAGGTTTGCAATTTTCCAATCCTGCTATCCTTGCCTCAGGGGTCCATGGAAGTTCCCTTGCGAAGGTACTCGAGGCTCTTAGGGTCGGAGCGGGAGGCGCAGTTACCAAATCCATAGGCCCTGTGCCCAGGGAGGGGTACGCGGAGCCGACCCTCGTCGATGTGGAAGGAGGGATGGTGAACGCTGCTGGGCTGCCTAACCCTGGGGCCGAGAAGTTTTCGGAGCAATTGGCGCAGGTAAAGGGTCGCGGGCTCCCGATTTTCGTGTCCATATTCGGCGCTGACGAGAATGAATTCGCGAAGGTCGTGAAAACCCTAGATGGGAATGACTTCATCGCCTACGAGCTGAACCTTAGCTGCCCTCACGTCTCTGGGGTGGGGACCGAGATAGGCCACTTTCCTGAAGAGGTGAGCAAGGTTACGAAGGCGGTGAGGGCGTCGACGAAGAAGCCAATCTTCGCAAAGCTGTCCCCCAATACTGATAGGCTCGTCGAAGTTGCCCAGGCAGCTGTAGATGCGGGTGCAGACGGGTTTACTGCGATCAACACCATCAAGGCTTTTCCAATCGATGTCGAGACGGGGAGGCCTGCCCTCTCAAACGGATACGGTGGCCTCTCGGGGGCGGCAATTAAGCCGGTGGCACTTCGCTGCGTCTATGAACTGAAGGAGAAGTTCGACGTCCCGATAATCGGATGCGGAGGAGTGGCGACGTGGGAGGACGCAGTGCAGTTCTTCCTGGCGGGGGCAAGTGCCGTACAGTTGGGGACTGCGACAGTGAAGAGGTTCGAGATATTCAACGACCTCAACCTGGGGGTGATTTCATTCATGGAGAGGAAGGGAGTGTCGAAGCTGGCAGATTTGGTCGGGGCGGCACACAGAGGGGGAATCAGATGAATTTCAAGGAAACAATGCTCCGGTCTGCTGAAACCAGGAAGAGCAGGGTAGTCCTAGCCCTCGATTTCTCGGACCCCTACGAGCAGAGGTTGGCGAGGGCTGAGCGGGTCCTGAAAGCTACCAAGGGCGGAATCGCAGCTGTGAAGGTCAACCATCACCTATTGCTCCCGTACGGACTCAGAGGCATGGGCAGCTTGATTGAAACTTGCAAGCGAGAAGAACTTCCACTCATCGCCGACCTGAAAATGAATGACATTGAATCGACCAATCTGAACATCGTCGATTCGCTCTTGGCATTCGGGTTCGATGCAGTAACAGCGAATCCCTTCGTCGGATGGGAGGAAGGTCTCGGCAGGGTGGTAGAGCGAGTGCATTCAAAGGACGGGGGAATAATTTTCCTTGTTTACATGAGTCACAAAGGAGCCACTGAGGGGTATTCGCTGCGGGTCGAAGACGGTGAGCCGCTGTACCGGAAGTTTGCGAAGCGAGCCAAGGACTGGGGAGCGGATGGCGTGGTTGTCTCTGCGAAGTCCCTGGACAAGATTGCTGAGACAAGGGAGATTGTTGGGAAGGGCTGTCTTATCTTCTCCCCCGGAATCGGTGCCCAGGGAGGAGACGTCAGGGCAGATGTTGCCCCTACAGCAGATTTCATCATCGTAGGAAGGTCGGTCACGGAAGCCCCTGACCCGTCGAAAATTCTGAAAGCCCTGAACGGAAAGTAGCCCGACGCGGGCATTACCGTGACTTCGTGTAATGGGCCCAGATTCTCTTTTGCTGCCGAAAGACGTAGGCTTTCTCTGCAGGTGTAAGCTTCGGGTCGGTGCGGGTCCTGCTGGTCCGCCTCAGTCCTGGCGGAAGGTCGTCGTCACAGAAGTAACCGCCTCCGGGGAATCCGGTGTCGCGCCGGACTATGATTGCGGCGAAGCCAGGCGCCCCTCGTGCGTACTCCTGCATGTCTATCTGACCTATTGCTCGGATCAGCGGGCGCCCTCTTGAAAGATGATATCTCTTCATCAGCTCGCCATAGGTAACCTTAGACTTGGCGCGCGCTGCCTTGACCAGGTCAATCCTCATCTTTGACGGCGTCGCCAAGGCTTCATCACGTGCTAACAGATTCTACGTTCTGGCTGTCCTCTTCTTCCACAATGCAATATCGGCGAATCAGGTCGTCGATTCGTCTGGACAGCTCATCTCGGATCTCCCGCAGTTCGTCCATCGTTTTGCCGGTTGCACCTGGAAGAGGCCAGTCCTCCCCTTTCTCCTCGGCACCGACTGGGCAGCGGTCCAGGCACCCGAAAGTCACTATTCTGGAGGCCGATTTGACCAATTCCGGGGTGACCACTCTGGGCGTACGCTCGGTCATAGTTATCCCGACTTCATCCAGCAGGCCTCGAACTTTGGGGTTGACGGCAGCGGCGGGGCTTACCCCGGCGCTTTCGGCATGCCAACCCGATGGAGCCTTCGAATTGAAGAGTTCCTCAGAGAGGACGCTTCTGAATGTGTTCTCGACACAGACGAACAACATCGTCTTCATTGGGTGACTAGGACTCCAGGTTCTTCGCGACGCGGAACTGGTCGCCGACGATGGACCGCATGTTGAGAAGGCCCAGCGGGCGCCCGTTGTCAGTCACGAAAAGGGTGCGAATCCTGTGCTTCGCCATCAGCTTGACTCCCTCTGAAAGCGGCGTGTCGGCTTCCACGGAAATCATGGGCGTGGTCATTATCTTCCTTACCGGGATGCTGGACGCGAAAAGGTCGTCCGCGGCGATCCTGTAGAGGACGTCTCGTTCCGTAAGAATGCCCTTGGCCTCTCCATTGATGAGAACGAGGATGTTCCCAGCCCCTTTTTCCCGCATCATCTGTGCGGCTTTGAGGACAGACTCGTTGGCGTCGATCGTGAGGGGATCGGTCTTGACGAAGTTTCTGACCATCGGCACCTTAGCCTCTGATGCTTCAATCCA
>DATGVR010000102.1:0-2490 GCA_035300255.1 Nitrososphaerales archaeon | reverse complement strand
TACAAACCTGACCCACGGGTCTACGACATGGCCACCAGGCATTTTGGGGCAAGACCAAGGGAACTCCTCTTCGTTTCCTCGAACGGCTGGGATATCTGCGGAGCTGCCAGCTGCGGGCTCACCACAGCCTGGTGTAACCGGTCTCGTGCTACCTTCGACGAGCTGGGGTATTCTCCGGACATAGAGGTAAGAAGTCTGGACGAGCTGACAAGAAAAATCGATTTGGTGATGACGTAATTCGGCGGAGGCTTTTTCTCGGCAGATCTTGGTCAAGGCCTGCCTCAACGGTCCCCGGATGAAGTCTGAACACGAAGCGGTCCCAGTGCTGTCAAGCGAAATTGCTTCCGACGTGAGGCTCGCCGCCGACGCGGGAGCGGGAGCTGTTCACTTTCACCCGCGAGCCCGGGACGGAAGGGAGACCTTGGACGCCCGCAGCTGCGGCGAGGCGGTCTCCCGTGCGAGGGAGCTATGTCCAGGCATCCCGATAGGGCTCTCAACCGCAAAGTGGATAGAGAGCAATCAGGCAAAGAGGTTCGACGCGATAAGTCGCTGGGAGGTCCTTCCAGACTTTGCTTCTGTCAACTTCAACGAAAGGGGCTACAGTGCTCTTTGCAGCCTTCTCTTGAAGCGAGGGATAGGCGTAGAAGCCGGAATCTGGAGCATCGAGGATGCTGCGAGGTTGGTAAAGAGCGGGCTTCATGGGCGTTGCTTGAGAATCCTGGTCGAGGTCACCGAAAAAGAGCCTAGGAGAGCCGTCAGCCTCGCCGATGATATTGAAGGGTACTTGAAGCGGTCGGGAGTTAAGACCCCGAGGCTGCATCACGGCTATGGGCGGGTTGCTTGGCCGGTTCTGGAAAATGGAATCCTGACCGGCAAAGACGTAAGGGTGGGGATGGAGGACACGCTATTCCTCGCCGACGGTACTCGAGCAGGGAGCAACAAGCAGCTGGTCGAAGGGGCAGTCCTACTCGCGCGGCGGTTCGGCAGAGAACCGCTGAGACTTCCGAAAGGCAACCCGGACACATGATCATCACGATGTCTGGCCAGTGTATCAGCTTTCTGTTCTGCTGCCCCTGGCAAGCGGAGAGGGCTGGATGTCGGTGAGCGAGCGCCCGAGGGCCATAAGCTCACATTGGATCAAGAAGGCTTCAAGAGAACCATGGATGGACACATACTGTTCCAAATAGGGTGCAACCTCTCGGCTCAGACGGTAGCGACTCTCAGGGCATCGGCAGGGATTCCGACGCCAGACTATCTGATATAGCTCAGTAGGTCTTCGACCTTCGCCAATCGGGATTTGTCAAAGATGTCGAGAGGGAGGTCAACTCCTACTCCGGCGTTGGGGACGTCCACGATACCGAAGATCTTCATTTGCATGCCACAAACGCTAAGGATCGTGTAGGCTTGAGGGCCGGTGTAGCCAAGTTTTTGAATGAAGGAGATGGTGTTAATGAGAGCCTGCCTCGTCGCTACTGTGGCATCAAGGTAGTACTGCTTGCCGTTTTCTACACATAACCCTGCGAAAGTAAGCACCCTGCCAAACTGGGGCTTGATCCATCCGGGCTGGTAGACTGGCCAAGTGGATTGATATTTCGCGTGACCCCCCTTCCAGAGCCCGATTCGAAGCGTTATCTTTCCGTCCATCTCGATCGCGTTCCAGGTTACCTCTCCGTCTCCCTGTGCGAAGTGGAGGTCTCCAACGGAGAGGTGGCCCCCCTTGACAAGGACCGGAATAAACAGCTTTGAGCCGAGGGTCAAGTCTTTGATATCGACGTTCCCCCAGTTCTCCCTGGCAGGCACTGTCCGGGCAGATTCTTTCGCAATCTCTGCCTTCGACGGGAGTGCCGTTTCCGGAGAGGGACCGTACGCCTTACCTTCGTCGTAGAGGGGGCTCTCCCTTCTGTGCCATTCTTTCAGGAGGGCCGCTGAGGGTGCCGTTCCAATAACACCAGGGTGAGGCATCGCGGGTACCGTGACACCCGGAACATGCCTGGAGACGGCGAACTTGTTTCCATCCTTCATGTGCCACGCGGACTTGAACGGTTTCGGATAGATGTCCTTCAGAAGCCCCCCAATCCCGGGAATGATCGCGGAATACCCGACTCCGCTGAGGGGCTCTATGTTCAGTATCTCCGCGACGAGAAAGTCGCCGGGTTGCGCGCCCCTGACAGCGATTGGGCCGGTAATCGGATGGACGCGGCTGAGGTCGAGCTTCTTCACGTCCTCCACGCTATCCGTGTCCTTCAGCTGATAGTCGTCGTACCCGATGCACTCCAGACGAATTTCATCTCCGGGAGATATCTCAACAATTGGTTTGATATCCGGATGCCACCTGTTGTGGACCTTGCCTTCTTGATCTGCCGCACGCCTTCCTTTCTTCAGCGTGATGGAGTGATCGGGCATGAATCTGCAGGGTTCATCGGGGCCAAGAAAATCATATAAGTCTTGCCCACTGACGTATCCTTGAGCTTAGTCATATCGACGTGGAGG
>DATGVR010000101.1:0-4672 GCA_035300255.1 Nitrososphaerales archaeon | reverse complement strand
CGAAGCCAGCGCCAAGAGATTCGGCATCGTCATGGAGAAGCTGAAGGGCATCCGCCGGCTCTACAGGAGAGGGAACGGACAGGGAACTCTTTACCGCGGACGGATGAACTCTTGGACGTTCCGAGAAATCCAACGCCAGATTGAATACAAGGCGCGGTGGGAAGGCGTTCCGGTAACTTATGTTAATCCGAGAGGTACATCCCGAAACTGCCCTGACTGTGGCTCCCCTCTGTTCGAACTCGAAGGGCGCAGGCTCGTGTGCCCTTCATGCAAGCAGATAGGGGATAGGGATGTGATAGCCTCCAGAAACATAATGGCCTGCGCGGTTCCGCAGGGTCGGCCGTCCAGAGGAAGCCGTGAAGGGGAACGAGGCGACGACGGCTCTAATCCCCGGAGCAGATGGACGGAAGTTGGGTTGTCTAATCAAGCGACGACTTGACGGAACCAATGTTTTTAGGGGATGGATACCCACATCGTCAATAATGCGCCTCGTTACTTTTGAGGAACCGCACAACCACAGCGAAAGGCTCGGCATCCTGGTCAGCCGCGATGGACAATTACTCATCATCGATGCAAATTACGCATACAATCGAATGCTGAAGGGAGGGAAGGAAAGGAGTTCTCACAAGCTTGCGGGCTCCATGGTACCAGCAGACATGTTGGGACTCCTGCGTTCTGGCCGGAAATCGTTCGCCGCCTTGCGCGAACTCGAGCGATTCGCACTTCGGCTGGGTTTGTCTGGGCTCTCGGGCCCTAAGGAGGAGAAAGCAATCTTCAGGCTCCCCGAAGTGAAGGTCATGGCGCCAGTACCCAGACCTGGCAAGATCATACACACGGCAGGGAACTTCAGGGAGCATGCGAAGGAGGGGACGGAGTCCGGCTGGGAGTTCCCCATACCAAAGTGGATCTCATTTCTCAAGAGTCCTTCAGCAATAATCGGCAACGAAGGCAAGATAGTCCGCCCCAGGTACACAAAAGAGCTTGACTACGAGATCGAATTGGCCATGATCATCGGCAAGAAGGCTAAGCACTTGACCAAAGAGGGCGCTTGGAAGGCGATCGCGGGCTTCACCATCTTTAACGACATAACAGCGCGTGACATCCAGAGAGAGGAGATGAAATCCGGCCTTCTCAATTTTGGAAAGAATATGGATACCTTTGCGCCATTCGGGCCCTGCATGGTACCGAGGGAGGACATCGACGACGTCCACAACCTCAAGATAGAATGCAGAGTCAACGGGGAACCACGACAGGTGAGCAACACGAGCCATCTTTCCGTGACCGTCCCTGAGATCGTTCAACACTACTCATGGGTGACGCTTTACCCCGGCGACATTATCACCACGGGAACCGTGTCGGGCGTCGCCGCCTTCAGGAAAGACCCCGAAAAGTACTACCTAAAACCCGGCGATGTCCTCGAGTCAGAGATTGAGAAGGTTGGCGTCCTCAGAAACTATGTCGTGGAGGATGAAGAGGTCTACTGATTAACCAGGCTCGACCCCTCTTGAAGTGCGACGCCACTTGCGCATAGATTAAAAACTCCCCCGCGTCCGTGTAGACCCATGCAGGAAGGTTACCGACTCACATCACTTGAGGCTTTGACAACATGAGTTGGGGGACTCCACCGGGTGGCGCTAAAGTCGAGGGAGAGATCGACTGGACTCCCAGACGAGTCCCTCCGGGACGGAGGCTCGACGGTCAGTACGCGGTGGTGACCGGCTCCTCGAGGGGGTTTGGAAGCGTGATAGCGCGTGCGTTGGCCCAAGAAGGAGCGAACGTGGCTGTGCACTATCTGAAGTCGGCGGAGAGTGCGACGGAAATTGTCAAGGAGGTAAGGAAGGCAGGGGTTGACTCCTTCGCACTCCAGGCAGACCTGAGCGACCTGCAGCAGGTCAAGGTCCTTGCGGAGAAGGTCTGGAAGAAGTGGGGTCGGTGCGACGTTCTTGTAAATAACGCTGGCGAGACCGCTGCCACGCAGATGTCTTGGAGAGAGCTCTCGCCCGAAGTGGTGGACGGGACGCTTTCACTCGATGTCAAGGGGACGCTCTTCTGCACGCACGAATTTGGAAAGAGGATGCTGGACGAGCAGCGGAGCGGTACGATCGTAAATGTGGCGTCAAACGTCATCGTTACGGGAAGTCCTCGATCCCCGATATACGCGGCGGCCAAGTACGGTGTCATCGGGATAACGAAGTCGTACGCTCTTGCGCTTGCTCCCTTCGTCAGAGTAAACGCGATCGCACCCGGCTACATGGACACGCCTTCTCTGAGGGCTAGGAAGGACTGGACTGAGGGAAGGAAGAAATGGATCATTGATCACACGCCTGTTAGATCAATAGGCAAGCCGGAGAACATAGCGCACATCGTCGTCTTCCTGGCCTCTCAGGACTCATTCCATATGACCGGGAATACTGTGATATGCGACGGCGGATTCAGCATGCCAGCCGCCTGACCTCACTTCTCTGCTTTGTGAAGATTCCTCTACGCGATTGCGATCGGCCTTACGAGAGAGGCCTCTCCACCCTTGATCTTAAGGGGAAGCACTATGACTAAGGAAGAGAATCGACGGTCCTTGGAGAGTTCTTCGAGATAGAGACTCTTCATCAGGAAGATCCCATTATCGCTCAGCAAGACGTTATGAACCTCAAAGGGGGTGGGAACTCCCGCGGCTAGATTATCGATGCCGACGAGACGAACCCTCCTCTTCGCGAGCCATCTGGCGGCTTCTGCACCGAGACCAGCAAACTTGTGGAGGTACGCATCAGAGTCGGTCGTGAAGAATTTCGAGTATCCCGTCCTTACCAAGACGCAGTCGCCGTCACCTATCTTTGTCGACTGGCTCCTCTCGGTCTCCTCCAGGTCCTTCGCGGTTATCTCGTAGCGTTCGGGTAGAGTCTGCAATCCTTTGTAAGACGGGACATCTAGGAGTACACCACGCATTACCAGTGGAGGAACTTCATCAACACTGTGGAGTCCAGCCGGTAGGTTGCTGTACCCCTTGTCCTGCTGGTACGGCGTGATATCGTGGCCCATGACCTTGAGGTTGCGTGACATGTGGATCGGAGTGTCGAAGTGGGTTCCGGCGTGCATCGAGGTCACCACCAGCCCTATGGAGTCCGCGAAGCCGGGCGCAACCGATTCGAATAGCTTCTTCGTATGTTCATGATATCTGTACAGATAGTACTGGAATGGGGGGTCGGCTGGATGGACAGGCATTCCCTGCCAGTATGGCTGACCGAGGTCATAGACCTTGGCACGCCTAATTGTAGCCAAGAGGTCGTCACCTACCCCAGACAAGGATTACCGATTAAGGTGGCAGAGGCCCACGATTTCAATCTTGGGATGAATTCCGAACAGCGGCGCTTTATGGAATGAGGCGTTCTTCGTCAGGAGCGAGAAGAAATGTTTTTGATTGACAGGAACGGAGCAATCTAGGTTTCAATGCGGGAATCACACTCCAAAAAGGCTGGGCCGCGACGTGGGAACTCTGAAAACGGGAAGTGGGTTGGGAGGGACCATTGGACCAGCCGCTTCAACTTCGATTCTGACGTTGTCTCGAAATTCGAGTTCCAGAAAGAGGCAATCTTTCACGACGTTACCCTGAGAGACGGTGAGCAGACTCCCGGCGTCGTGCTGCGGAGGGCTGAGAAAGTAGCGATTGCAAGGAAACTCGACGAAGTAGGTCTCCACCGAATTGAGGCCGGGATGCCTGTCGTCTCACAAGACGATTTCGCAGCAGTCAAAGAGATCGCGCATCTCGGACTGAAGGCGAAAGTCATAGCCTTCTCAAGGCTCGTCCGGGAGGACATAGAGGTCGCTCTGAAGTGCGACGTCGAGGGAATAATATGCGAAGGACCCGTCGGCGTCCCAAAGCTCAGGCAGTTCGATTGGACCCACGAACAGGTTATACAGAAAGCCATCGATTCGATTGAGTTTGCGAAGGAGCATGGACTTTGGACGGCTTTCTTCGGAGTAGACGGTACCAGAGCAGACCCAAGCTTCTTGGCGAGCGCGCTGAAGAGAATCTCCCGAGAGGCTCATCCTGATTCTTTCGTGATCGTCGACACCTTCGGATGCGCCTCGCCCGAAGCCTTCGCGAAACTCGTAAAGTTCGTCAGGAGCGTTGTCAAGGAACCCCTGGAGGTCCATACACACAATGACTTTGGCCTCGGAGTTGCCACCGCGATCGCGGGGCTGAAGAACGGCGCCTCCACCGTCCACACGTCCATCAACGGAATAGGAGAGAGGGCGGGAAATGCCAGCTTTGAGGAGGTAGCGATGGCCCTCAAGTACCTCTACGGGCAGCCAGTAAGGTTCGATTTCGCAAAATTCAAGGAGTTGTCCGAGCTGGTGCAGAGGCTGACCGCGTTTCCGCTGCCACCCAACAAACCAATCGTGGGCGACAGGGTGTTCACGAGGGAAGCGGGAATCTCGATAGCCGGGTGGATGAAATACAATCTCGGCTCCGAAGCGTACCTTCCGGAAATCGTGGGGAACAGACACGGGGTATTCTTAGGCAAGAAATCCGGTGTGCACTCGGTCCAGTGGAAGCTGAAGGAGCTTGGCTTGGAAGCAGATAAGGGTCAGCTCGATAGGATTCTTGCCGAGGTGAAGAAGAGGTCCGAAGAAAAGAAATCGACTATTGATGACGCAGAGTTCAGGTCAATCGTGA
>DATGVR010000100.1:0-19542 GCA_035300255.1 Nitrososphaerales archaeon | reverse complement strand
GACTCAGTCAACCTGTTTGGATGCTTCGACCCCGCCGGAATATCAAAGAAACTAACAAGAGCCCTTACCGCCCATGGGTACGGCTCCCGCCAAATTGCGACCCGCGGCAAGTCAGACTCAGAGAGGATCTTCCATTCGCTTTTCGCATCCCAGCTTGCAGTCCTGGACCGTGCCGAAGATGCTGGGTTGACCGAACCCAAGTTCCTTTCCACCGGCGACAAGTTGGACATTAGTGACGCGATGATTTACTAATCAAGCAATCGTTGTACTACAGCGAGTACCCTAGTTTTTCTGTTTCCTCATCACGGCGACCAGCTCGCTGACCGCCCTCTTCGCGTCGCCAAAGACCATCATGGTGTTGGGGTTGTAGAAGAGGTCGTTCTCTACACCTGAGAAGCCGGGGTTCATCGAGCGCTTGATGAAGACGACAGTCTTAGCCTTGTCCACGTCTAGGATCGGCATCCCGTACAGAGGCGAGTCGGTCTTCGTGCGGGCAGCTGGATTGGTGACGTCGTTGGCACCTACCACTATCACGACATCCGTCTCTGGAAACAACGGGTTGATCCTCTCCATCTCCCAAAGCTTGTCGTAGGGAACCTGCGCTTCCGCGAGGAGGACGTTCATGTGTCCCGGCATCCGGCCCGCGACGGGGTGTATCGCGTATTTCACGTCGACCCCCCTCGCTTCGAGCACATCAGCCAGCTCCTTGACGACGTGCTGGGCCTGGGCAACAGCCATCCCGTAGCCGGGAGCGAATACGACCGAGCGTGCACTCGCAAGCACAGTCGCCACGTCTTCGACCGTGTATGCCTGGGCTGTCTTCCCTGCCTCCCCCGGCTTGGCTGCAGCTTCGCCCTTGACTACGCCCACACCGCCGAAAAGTATGTTGACGAAGGAGCGGTTCATCGCCTGGCTCATGATCAGGGCGAGAATCAGCCCTGAGGAGCCGTCCAAAGACCCCGCCACGATCAACAGCTTGTTGTTGAGCACGAACCCCAGAGCTGCCGCAGAGAGTCCGGCGAATGAGTTGAGTATTGCAATGACCGTTGGCATGTCTGCCCCGCCTATCGCGATGACCAGCTGGAATCCGAACAGGAGTGCGAGGGCCGCCAACAGAGGAAGAATAATATGTTGGTCCTGGTATGCGACCAGAAGCACCCCAGAGGCAACTGCGGCTCCCAAGGTCGTCAAGCTGACAACTGTCCTGCCCCGGAACAGAATCGGCCTCCCACTGACTATCCCCTGCAATTTCGCGAATGCAATGAGACTCCCCGTGAAAGTCAGGAATCCGAGAATCATTTCGGCGGAAAGGACAGATAGAGTGAGGGTGTCAATCCCAGGTTGGCCCTGGTAATACTCCGCTACTCCAACAAGCGCCACCGCCAGCGAGCCGAAGGCGTGCGACATCGCGGTCCTTTGGGGGATTCCGGTCATCGCCACCTTGAGGCCGATGGGCGCTCCGACTACCGACCCGATTACAACGCCGCCGACAAGCAGGTCGACGCGCCCCACTTGAAATGCATCGAGCGTTGCCACCACGGCTAAGCCCATCCCTGCAACTGCACAGAGGTTGCCAAGACGAGATGTCCTGACTTCACTCATGAATTTGAGAGAAAGGACGAATAGGACTGCCGACACTATGTAGAGATACTCGACGATTATGTCGCTCATTTCTTGGGTTTCCTCTTCTCGAAAAGTTTCAGGATGCGATCAGTGATCAGGAACCCGCTGACGATGTTGGTTGCGGCCAGGGCAACCGCGACTCCGGCGAGCAGCGAGATTGTCGCGTCCACTGATTCAGCCAGCACTATGAGCGCCGCAATGAAAGACACAGAAGAGATCGCGTTGGTCAACGCCATCAGGGGAGTGTGGAGAAGGCGTGACACATGTCTGATGAGCTCCTGACCTAGGAGTGTGGAAAGGATGAAGATCAGCAGGTCGACCTCCAGGTCGCCGGGGGAGATGGGGGTCGTTAGTTGCTCCGCTCCAGTGCGTCTTTCAATGGCTTGTACACCACCTCGCCTCTGAGCAGGACCATAGGATCCTTCACGAGTTGGTCTTGCGTGTCGAGGTTCACCTTCTGATCCTTGACGATCGCGCCAACGTAGGCGGCCATGTTCCGCGAAAATAGCTGGCTTGCCTGGGGCGCCATGTCCGACGGCACGTTCAAGGGTCCCCTGATGACAACTCCATATTTCACGACCGTCTTCCCCGGTTCCGTTATGGCGCAGTTTCCACCCTGCTCGGCTGCCAAATCTATTATGACCGAGCCCTGCCGCATGCACTTGACCGCGTCCTCAGAGATAAGCAGAGGTGCCTTCTTTCCGGGGACGAGAGCAGTCGAAATTACTACGTCAGCCACTTTCATACGTTCTCCAAGGAGTTCCTGCTGTTTCCGGTAGAAATCTTCCGATTGGGACTTCGCGTAACCTCCGGAAGTTTGCGTTTCTTGGGCTTGGATTGGCAGCTCGACAAACTTCGCCCCAAGACTTTCAATTTGCTCCTTCACCGTTGGACGCACGTCGTAGGCCTCCACCACTGCGCCCAACCTGTGGGCTGTGGCGATTGCTTGTAGTCCGGAGACGCCGGCGCCCAGAACGAAGACCCTAGCGGGCGGTATCGTACCAGCCGCCATCATCATCAACGGAAAGATCTTCGGTAGCATGTCGGCGGCCATTGTGACGGCCCTGTAGCCCGCGAGAGTCGCCTGTGAAGAAAGCGTGTCCATGGCCTGTGCGCGACTGATTCGCGGCATCAGGTCAAGCGCGAAGGCGGTCACTCCCCTTTCCGATAGCTTCTTCATCGCGGGCAAATTGTTCAGGGGATAGAGGTACGAAACAAGAGCGCCGCCTGCCTTGAACCTGGCCGCCTCGTCAACGGTCGGAGCCTGAATCTTCAGAATCAGGTCTGCATCGTCATACAAGCGATCGGCGTCATCCACCACGCGGGCGCCAGCCTCGATGAAGGCGGCATCGGAGAACCCGGCCTTGGCTCCGGCATCCCTCTCAACTTCGATGGTTAGCTGTCCGATTTTCGGAACGGACTCCGGGACGATGGCGACGCGCTTCTCTCCCTCGGCAGTCTCCCGGGGAACGCCTCCTATCATCGCACACGGGCCGTCCGCGAGTCGGGTTTAACGTTTGTTCAGTTCGTTCCTAGTGTTCGGTATCGAACTTCTTTGCTACCCTTTCCGCGGCAATGGTGGCGGCCTCGACAGCGTTGATCACGCTGGTTCGGAATGAGCCCTTCTCGAGTTCGTAGATGCCTGCGATGGTCGTCCCCGCTGGCGTGGTGACTGCGTCCCTGAGCTCTGTGATGCCCATGCCTGTCTCGCGTAGGAGCTTGGCCGTTCCGACCAAGGTCTGGGTCGCCAGCTTGAAAGCTACGTCCCGTGGTAGCCCCACCTTCAGGCCCGCGGTGACCATTGCGTCGATAAGGATGGCGATGTATGCAGGTCCGCTCCCGCTCAGTGCGGTCACGGCGTCGAGTTGGGATTCAGGGAGCTCGACCGACTCGCCGAGCCTTCTAAGAACGAATTTCACAGTTTCCAGATCAGCAGGCGTGACGCTGGGTCCAGGGGAATATGCCGTTGCAGCCTCTCCGACGATGGCCGCCATGTTTGTCATGGCGCGGACAACCTTGGCTTTTGGCAGGTGGCGCTCGAGCCTTGAAAGGGAGATCGCTGCCATGAAGGAGATTACGACCTTGCCGTGGGTTTCGTTGGAAATATCGTCCAGCAGGTGCTTTGCGTCGGCCGCTTTGACGGCCAGTATCACCACGTCCGCCTTCTTCGCAGCTGCGGTGTTGTCGGTTGTTGCCAGGATCTTCTTGGGGAGGGGGCGCCTGAGAGTAGTTACGTTCCTCTTTGTCACTATGACCTGCGAGACTTTGGGGGACTTCGCGCAAGACCGGGCCACGGCCTCGCCTATCTTACCGGCACCTAGGACTGCGATTATCAACACCGCCCTCCTTACGGGCAGCACGTTTAGCACTTTGGCTTCGCTTCACGACGTGATCAGGGACCTGAGAACCCTTAATGGGCGAAGCCGAGATTCCCGCATTGTGAACCGGGGAGCAGTTCTAGGGGTCGCGGTTCTGGTCGTGGTGGCGGTCTCCGCCTTTGCGTTGCTGTCTTCTCCTCCCGGAAATGTTTCGACCACTAGTAAGACCTCATCGACCACGTCTTTGAGCTCGTCGACAACGAGAACGTCAACCACCACTACTTCCACATCTAGGAGTGGCTGTCCGGCGACGAATTTTCCCCTGGTGGACTGGACGACGTACCATGGAAATAACTCGCGTGTGGGCAATGCCCCTGGCCTGGTCACTTGTGCGAAAGCAGATTGGGCGTCACAGAAGCTCGATGGAGCGGCCTATGCGGAGCCCCTTGTATTCACAGGGTTGGTCTTTGTGGCCACTGAAAACGACTCCGTCTATGCCCTAAACGAAACCAACGGGGCGGTGCTCTGGAGGACCCACATCGGTACCCCGGTGGATGGGTCGTCTCTTCCATGCGGGAACATAAGCCCCAGCGGAATCACTGGGACGCCTGTCATTGACCCAGGAACAAAGACCATCTACGTCGTGGCGTACGAGGCACCGGCGACGTTGCACTATCTTGTTGCATTGAGTATAACGGATGGCAGCATCATATTTTCACAGCCGGCTGACCCGCCGGGGGCAACGGTAAGGGTTCAGCAAGAGCGGGGGGCGCTGTCTCTTGGGAACGGCATGGTGTACATCCCTTACGGAGGGCTGGACGGGGACTGCGGCCAGTACCATGGGTGGGTCGTGGGGATCAAGGCAGACGGTAGCGGTGCGATGTTCTCCTACCAAGTCCCGACGGGCAGAGAGGGCGGGATTTGGGCGCCTTCGGGAGGAGCCATCGACTCAATGGGCGATCTATTCGTGGCGACGGGGAATGGGGCATCTTCGGCGAACTTCGACTACGGCAACGCAGTGGTGAAGCTTTCGCCGACTTTGCAGCAGCTCGACTACTTCGCCCCATCCAATTGGCTGCAGCTAAACAACGGGGACACCGACCTGGGCTCGGTCGGACCTACCCTCGTCGGGCAGGACGAAATCTTCCAGATTGGGAAGGAAGGGGTGGGGTACCTTCTGAACACAACCAACCTTGGAGGGATTGGTGGGCAGGCTTACTCGGCCGACGTCTGCTCGTCCGTGTACGGTGGGACCGCGGCGACGTGGCAGTATGTGTTCGTCCCCTGCTCCAACGGACTGGTGGCCCTGTCTTACTCCCCCCACTCATTCCAAGTACTTTGGAGGGGCCCAAGCTTCCCTTCAGGGCCTCCCATAGTGACGGGGAATGTGGTCTGGGCGATTGACACTTCGAGTGGAATTCTCCACGGGTACGATGCGAAGTCGGGGACATCGCTCTTCTCGTTCAGCACCGGACAGGTCACGCGGTTCACGACTCCGGCGACAGGGGACGGACGAGTGTTCGTCGCTGCCGGGTCGAAGATCTTCTCCTTCCAGATATCGTGATTTTTGATTAGTCGTGGTATGTTTTTTCTCCGGCCCGGATCGGGACGATTAGCCAGTTCTCCCTGGGCGGCAAGGGGCAGACGAAGTCCTCGCTGTACGCACAGTAGGGGTTGTACGCCTGGTTGAAGTCGATGGCGTACTCGTCGTCATGCTCCACTTCGAGGTCCAGGTAGCGAGCCGAGCCGTAGGTCTCTTTGCCGGAAGTGGCGTCCCTGAACGGAATGAAGAGGTTTGGGTCGGTCCGTTCGGCCGACTGGTATGCGTGGAGTCGGACTGTCTTCCCGGGGATGTCAAGGTCGAAGTAGCCCATCCTGTTGAAGAGCTGTCGTGTCCCCTTGCTGGTCGCCATAATCACCGCGTCCGGGTTCTGGGCCCTCTGGAGCTTCGCTTCGAATCTGAAGGAGGGGTCGGGGTCGAAATACTTTAGCCCTGTGAACTTGGCCTTCACGCTTAGGGGAAGTGGTGATTCGCGGCCGGTGAGGAAGAACTTGTCCTTCTCCTCCCTGATTCGGCCGAGCGCCCGTCTCCAGGTCTCCTCCTCTTCCGGAGTCATGGAACTCCAAGAACATCGCTCAAACAAGAATCTTCCGCTACGACTGAAAACCGTTAAAATCGACCCGACATACGGTAGGAGTTCGCGTTTTGGCTAAGAATCCGATAGTCCGAGACATCCTGAAGAGGTACAGGCAGGTCTGGGCGATCAACCACTCGATGGCTGTGATGGGGTGGGACACTGAAACGCACATGCCAGAGGGCGGAGCTACGCCGAGAGGAATCGCTTCAGGGCAGCTCGCAATGCTGGTACAGAAGGCGACGGTCGAGCTCGATGGAATAGTCAGGAAGGCCGAGAAGGCCAGGGACCTGGACGACATGGAGAAGGGAGTGGTCCGCGTCCTAAGGAGGGGCCTGGACTTCTTCCTGAAGATCCCGCCGGAAATGGTGGATGAGATTCAGCGCGTTACGACCGAGGCAACGGTGGTCTGGAGGACGGCCCGCAAGAAGTCAGATTTCAAGACCTTCAGGCCGCATCTTGAGAAGATTGTGAAGCTCGAGAGGAAGGTGGCGGAGAAGCTTGGTTACGAGAAACACCCCTACAACGCCCTCCTGGACATGTTCGAGGAGGGGTTCACGGTTCGCGACGCGGATGCGGTCTACGCCAAGCTGATACCCGCGAGCAAGAAGCTCGTCGAGAAGGTCATGGCGGCCGGGGTATATCCTGCAAAGCATCCGCTGGAGGCGGCGAAATACGAGACCGAGCCAATGGAGAAAGTCAACCAGGGGGTTCTAAGCATGCTGAAGATGCCAGAGGACAGGTTCAGGATGGACGTCTCGACGCACCCGTTTACAATACGCATCGCTTCGGACGACGTCAGGATAACCACAAGGTACGAAGGGGTGAACTTCAAGGGCTCCCTTTTCGCGGCCATCCACGAAGCTGGGCACGCGCTCTACGAACTAGGGGTCGACGAAAAGCTGGCGTACACGCCGCTGGGGGATGGCGCCTCCTTTGGAATACACGAATCTCAGTCCAGGTTCTTGGAGAACATGGTAGGTCGGAGCCGGGAGTTCGCGAAGCTCCTCGACCCGACGCTCAGAAAGAACCTCTCTTTCGTCGACGGTTACGACGACGAGCAGCTTTACAGGTACTTCAACACGGTGAAGAAGAGCTTCATCAGGGTGGAAGCCGACGAGCTGAACTACAACTTCCACACGGCGCTCAGGTACGAGATAGAGAAGAAAGCCATCGCAGGCGATGTCGAGGTGTCGGAGCTACCTTCCCTTTGGAACGACACTTTCGAGGAATATCTGGGGATGAGGCCAAAGAACGACGCCGAAGGAGTCTTGCAGGATGTTCACTGGAGCGGAGGGTCCTTCGGGTACTTTGCGACATACACCCTGGGGAACGTGGTAGCGGGGATGATCTGGCACAAGATGAAGGACGGCGAGTTGGTGCGAGAGGCCCTGCAGAGAGGCGACGTCATGGAGGTCAGAAACTGGCTCAGGAACAACATACATAGGTACGGGGCGACCTATTCGCCCAAGGCCCTGCAGATGAAGGTCTTCGGGGAGTCGTACAACCCCGACAGGCTTCTTCATTACCTGAATGAGAAGTACGCGTCCTAGGAACCCGAAGAGTGGGCATTCCACCGGGTAAATCTTATATAGGTATACTACCTAGAGTAATATACCAAAGGTGAAATGCACATGACTACAAAGAACAACAAGGAAAGGTCCCGTAGACAGGAGGACAACGACTCCAAGGCACTCGCACTACCAAGCCTCGGATTTCCTCGAATATTCGAGGAGTTCATGAGGCCCTTCGAGGAGTTCATGCAACCTCTCTTCCCCAGCTCCATGAGGTCCATGTGGACGGAGGTCCAAGGAAGGGAACCAGTGGTCGACTTTCAAGACAGTGGAGACCAATACGTCCTGACCGCGGAGCTTCCCGGCTTCGAGAAGAACGAGGTCGAGGTGAAAGTCACCTCGAATGAGCTCGAACTCAAGGCCGAGAAGAATTCGCAGAAGGAGAGCAAGGGGAAAAACGGCACGCAGAGCATGAGCACACGCGCCTACTTCCAAAGATCCCTGAGTCTGCCTGAGGAAGTCGTGTCCGAGAAGGTCGTAGGGACCATGAAGAACGGAGTCCTGGAACTGAAGCTCCCGAAGAAGGAGCCGAAGGCCCAGGAAGGGTCAAGGAGGGTCGCCCTAAAGTAGGGCCCTCCCTACTTTTTTGTTTAGGACTGATAATCATGGACAATCAAGAACTTGATTCTGTCCTTCAGGTGATGGAGAACCCCGTCAGGCGGAAGATCATCAAGAGATTGAGCCAGGAGCCGGCCTACGCACTCCAGCTTTCGAAGGAGCTCGGGCTCGGGCAGCCGCTGGTCGCGAAGCATCTGGCAGCGATGGAGAAGGCCGGGCTTGTGAAGACCGTATCAGAGGACAGCCCCAACGGACCAAGGAGGAAGCTGTACTCGCTCGCCAGGGGAATTTCTATTACAATGGATGTCGGGCCCAACTTGTTCATAGCGAGAGGAATCGCGTTCGAGGCCAAGCTGGGGAAGGAAAAGACTTCTCAGGGAGTGTCCCAGCTCAGGCACAAAGTCCAGCATGCCATCGAGGGGAACGATGAAAACAAGAAGCTCTCCTTGCTCTCCGAAGCACTGGATGAAGTGGATGGGAGGATAGACGAGATCGAGCGGGAGCGGCTCGAACTGTTGGGAGTCAGGAACCTCGCTATGCGGGAGGCATCCATGGTCGCGAGCAAATTCGACGAGTTGGACACCAGGAGGGTACTATTCCATATACTAGACGAGCACGACAGAGGGGTGGAGAGAATTTCCGAGGCTCTAAACTTGAGAGAATTATCAGTAAAGTCTATTCTAGAGGAGCTAGAAGACTACTTCGGGTGAATGAAAATGGTGTTCGATGACGAAGTGAAGCGGATCAACGAGAAGAAGTTCGAAGAGATGCTCCGAGAGCGTTCCAAAGGAGAGTCTGGCCAAGTGGCGCAGCCAGCAGGAAAGACGGTCGACCTGTCGGAATCGAATTTCCAAGAGGCCGTGAATGGTCACCCGCTCGTTGTGGTGGACTTCTGGGCGCCTTGGTGCGGCCCTTGCAAAGTGGTCTCGCCGGTGCTTGAACAGCTTGCCGTGGAAATGGCCGGAAAGGCGACCTTCTTCAAGCTGAACGTCGACGACAATCCCACCGTCTCTCAGCAGTTCGGCATTCAGGGAATCCCTACAATAATGATCTTCAAGGATGGAAAACCTGTGGACGGCATTATAGGAGCGGCGCCTAAGCAGATGATAGAGGCGAGGATAAGGACCTACTTTTCCGGAAAGAGCGATAGCGGCCCGTATAGGTAAGCTCAGATCCCCGCAGAACCCGACGCAGTGGTTCGGTGAACTCCGTCTGGCCTTCCTCTAGTTTAAGGTACTTCTCTGTCTCCTTGGCTAGCCATTCGAATGAAAGAGTTCGTCATAGACTGGAATTTGGGCGTTGGCAACACTCGGGGCGGATGAATCTGACTCGTCCCACAGCGTTTCTGGTTCCACGCTTCTCCATTCGAGACCTGCCAGTATCTTCCTAAGCCATGGGAGTGAGATTTGGAGGTCGCCGAACCGACCCCCTTGCGTTATGGCGGCTCGGACCACTCCTGCATAGTAGTCTGACATGTTCGTTTTGGGACTGAACTCTGCCGCCGCTCGTGAAGCTGTCAGCTGGTTCGCGCTGTCGATGGGGAGTTCCGTTCTCTCTTCAACCTCTGGCTGGAGATCCAGGTTCGCGTCCCAGAGCCTTTCGTGGTCGATTGACGTCAGCTTGCGCCTTATTCCGCCTATCAACGCGTGTGGTATGGCCTCGTGGGTTCTTGAACCGATGTTTTTGAAAACGGGAGCACGTGCCGTTCATCGGGGTTGAACAGGTTTCTGGAAGTTCGCTGAATCGAGGGCCTTGCTTCAGCTGGCCGTTATCTTGACCGACTTCCAGACGACTGCCGAGCCGCTCCCGAAGTACCCTTCGACGCTTATTGTGTACGCCTTACCAGGGGACACCGAAATCGTAGCCGGGAGTGTCAGATTCAACACCCTGTTGACCCCTGGCTGGAAGGGGCCTTGGGCCTCACCCGCGGACTGGTTGCCTACGAATACTTTGACGCTTGCAATCGGCATTCCTCCGGATGCGTTTAACCCCAAGGTGAGGGTAGCGTAACTCCCTGGGCCCAACACATCGGTGTAATTTACAGTGACAAGGCGAGCCGAAGTAATCGAGAAGCTGACGCAGGTTGATGACTGGGTGGGGCATGTGGTGGTCTGTGTCGTGACCGGATTGGTCAGTCCCTGTTTCCCGACCCCCGCCGTAGCGTAGTTCAGTACGACGACGAAGCCAACTACGAATGATGTGCAAAGTGCCACCACCAGGAGGTTACGGAGATACAACTTGGAGTGGTCCGAGGTGCGGGCATATCTTCATTGTGCTGATTGAGGGATTGGTTTAGGAGGTTCGAGGTTGCCGGGCTCCCTCGGAGTCCCTTTCATCCAAACCCTTGTGAAGAAAAGGACCATGGCTGCGTCGGCAAAAAGGGTCATAGGTAGAGCGACCTCAGCTATCACGCCGAAAACAGCGAGAGGTAGAATCAACCCAAGAGCGAGGGAAAGCAATCCCCTCCGATTCTCGCTGATGCTAGCGCTCCTTACGACATAGACCAGGAACAGCGCCTGCACAAGCAGCACAAGAACGAAGTCAAGCGCCGCCGGCACACCGGCCGCCCTCGGGATGTTCTCCGTAAGGAGAACCACGGGGAAGAATGCGATGCCCACGATGGCAAGAACCTTGTTCGATGCGCCTCGAATCACCGGCTTGGCGGCCAGGGCACCGGCGGGGACACGGCGCGCAGCAAAGATGAGTACGCCAACGAAGATCAGGCTCAAAACCAAGATGGGCAGGCCCATCCAGTAGCCTGAGACCCTGGACACGAAAGCCATGAGGACAAGTACGTCGATGAGGAATATTACGGCCACAATTCCTATCCTTCTCTTGGAGAGGAGGTTCTTCCCTACTGTCTCCGGGAGCGCGAGTCCCAGCAGCAGGATTGGAAGAGAGATGCTCCATAGAGCGTGGAAGGGCACAATACCTGCGGACCAGATCCAGTTCACCCCGGCCCAATGACCATAGACGCCGAGGTCTCCCACTGGGTTGGCTTTGGGGTCGTACAGGGTACTCAGGGCAACCCCCTCCTCGAGGATTCCATAGGCGGCTCCAAGTAGTAAGACGGTCGCCCATCCCTTTTTCCATCTGACCTTCGCCTCGTAAATCAGGAGCACGCCGGACCCGTACAAACCAAGGTTGGCCAAAAGCTGGAAGAGGAACATGAAAGGGTTGAGGATTATCGCGTTGATTGGACTGGAGCTAGAGAGGTACTCGGGAATGCCAGGAGTTAGAGCGAGGAGAAGCGCAACAGGATGAGATTTCAGATAATCTGGAATCGACACCAAGCCACAATGGTTTGGAGAGGCCCTTGAAATGTGAATCGTCAGTTCAGGTCAGAGCTTGGCTCTCATCTCAGTCGTGGGCGAGAACCCCAGGCTCTCGTAAAGCGGCTTCCCCACTTCGGAGGCATGGAGGTTGACCCTCTCGTAACCCCGTTCCTTGCACAATTTCAGGGCACTCTGCACAATCAACCTCGCCACGCCTTTTCGTCGGAATTCCGGTGCCATGTACATAGACATCAGATACGGCGCGATCATGCGAGGGTTCGTTGGCCGGGGCATATCGTCCCTGAGCCAGATGCACCCGCTCCCTGCCACCTTTCCATCTTGTGCCTTTGCGAGGAGACCGATGAGACTACCCTCGGCGAGCCTCTTCCTTATCCACTCCCGAGTCCACTCTCCCGATTCCTCTATCTTCGTCTCGAGCTCGGGATGCACTTCACGCAACAGGCTCAGTCTGTGCGCGACCAGCAGCTCGACGTCGCCAGGTCCTGCGTACACGAGGTTGAGTTCCATCTAAGACGCCTAGGGGGTGGTCCAACGGCTACGCCTTATTTTCTATTCCGTATCATCTCTCATCGAAGCGGTCTGAGACGCTTTCGGAAAGTTGAAAGCGCTCTATTTGTAGGATGCTTGTCGGTGCTCACCAATTGAGAATGTCGATAACAGAAGTCATGGGTGTCGCCAAGAAGTTCCTTAGAGAGGACGCAGGCTACGATAGGATCACGATCTCGTCGGTGGTGGCCATGGAACCCGATTCGAAATGGAAGGTCCTCGCCGAGATTTCGGGGATTGCCCCTCAAAAGAAGGAAGTGATCGTGGACGACAAGGACGGTAACATCGTCTCATACAAACCAGGCCAAGACAGGGAAGGCGCGGGATGACCTTCAAGGCCTATCTGGACAACATTCAGACCAAGACAGGGATGTCCCCCGATGACTTCCTTGCGTTGGCCAAGAAGAAGGGTATGATTGAGTATGGCAAGATAATCGCAAAGCACGCCGAACTTCTGTCTTGGCTGAAATCAGATATTGGGTTGGGGCACGGTCATGCAAACGCAATGATACTTTACTTGCGGATACTGACCAACGACCCTAAGGTATTAGAGACTAAGAAGGGACTGGATTAGATTCAGGAAAAGAGGGGACCGATTCCTGGGGGTCCTGGGTGGCCTCGGGCTTTCCCCACTGCATTGGCGGTGGGTCTTTGATGCGCAGGGCGAGGAGGAAGGCTAACGCGCCAAGCAGTACTCCCGCAAAGAGGGCGTATTGGAAGCCGGCCACCACCGCCGCTGCAGCTGCGAGTGCGCCGGCGCCTGCTGCCGCAGGGGGGTCGAAGACACCCGCAACGGTCAGGAGGACCGCCAAGCCGAGTGGGAATCCCACCCGGAATGAAGTGCTGACCACTCCGGAGGCCAGGCCTTCCTCGCCATGCTTTATGCCTGCTACTGCGGCTATGTTGACGGCGGGGAACCCGATGCTGGCGCCTAGAGCCCACACGGTCATGCCCGGGACGATTCCCCAGTAGCTCCCTTGCGGCGAAATTGGAGTAAGCAACAAGACCCCGAGGGTCACCAATGCGGAGGATAGGAGCAGAGTCTTTCTGGCTCCTAGCCTGTTGAGTAGGCGGGACGCACCCCATCCACCCACCAGGAAGAATATCAGTGCGGGCGGGAGAGTGCCGAATGCTGCGGAAATCGCCGAATATCCGAGTATTTCTTGAAGGTAAATGGTGAGTATGAAGGAGATGCCCCCCACGATCGAAGTGAGCACCAGCGCAAGGGTGTTCGAGGCGAGGACCGACCCGCGTCTCATGAATGACAACGGCATCAAGGGTGCCTTGGACCTGGATTCGATGAACACGAAGGCCCCCAGGAAGGCAAACGAGACGAGTAGCGGGCCGAAGGTCAGCAAAGAACCGAACCCGAGAGTAGCGGCGCTCGTCAACGCGTAGACGAAGAGGATGATACCAGCTGTCACAGTCACCGCGCCCGGCACATCGAGGTGCTGATTCTTGGCCCAACCACTGGCGTTTGGCAAGTACTTCTGACTGAGGAGGATCGTCGCTATGCCAATTGGCACGTTTACGAACATCACGTAACGCCAACCGAAGTAGGTAGTCAGGACCCCACCGGAGAAAGCCCCGGCGACGAAACCCCCGGAGAGGACCGCGACAAAGATTCCAAACCTCCGGTTCCTTTCAGGCCCTTCGGGATACAGCCCCAGGAAAATAGCGAAAGCGGTGACGGTAGTCATCGCCCCTCCGATTCCCTGCAAGGCCCTGAAGACCACAAGAGACAGAAGATTGGGAGCGAGTCCGCCCAAGAACGATGCTGCAGTGAAGACCGCCAGCCCAGCGATGAAGATCTTCTTCTGGCCGAAGACGTCTCCGGCCCTCCCCATAAGCAAGAGGAAGCCCGCGAGGGTTATCGCATAGGCCCCGTACACCCACTGAAGGTCGGCCGTGGAGACGGTGAAAGACTTCTGAATCGAAGGCAACGCTATCTGGACTATCGACGCGTCTATGATGTCCAGGAAGTAAGCCGCGATGATTATTACAAAAGCAAGACCAGCATGAGCAGGGATCGCTCCAGTAGCACGAGGCCATGCACCTTCAGCACCTGCAGACGGGGCGCTTCCTTCCGGACCGGACATACCAAACGGTATTTTGGATTGGGGTAATAAATCTTGCGCGCAGTCGGCCCGGGCTGCACGCTCCATTCATGAAACTATTTGTTCACTCTACATTATCATGAGGATACCGAACAGTATATTAAATAGGTGTAATTGGACGCATCACCGTAATGAGGGACCCGGAGAGGACCAGGGCCGCCATCTTATCAGCAGCCTTTATTGAAATTTATGAAAATGGATTCCAGGCCACGAGCATCGACGAAATCGTTGCCAGGGCCTCAATGACCAAGGGAGCTTTCTTTTCCCACTTCCATTCGAAGAACGAGTTGGGCTATGCCCTAGTCGACGAGGTCCTCAAAGAGATGACGCTGGAAAGATGGATCAGGCCCGTTGCTGCCTACAAGAACCCGGTCCAGGGAATAATCACCCGTTTCAGAAAGATAATCGATACCACGCCAGAGGAACACATAGCACTTGGGTGTCCCTTCAACAACCTTACACAAGAGATGTCTTCGGTCGACCCCGTATTCCGAGACAAAATCCAAGCGGTGCTTTTGATGTGGATCGAGGAGACGGAGAAATACCTTAGGAAGGCTCAGACCGAAGGCTACCTGAAGAAGAACGTGAACACGAAGCAGGTTGCGGAATTCGTCGTGATGGTGGAAGAAGGCTCCTTCGCGATTGTGAAGAACCTCAGAGACAAAAAGGTCTACTGGGCGCTCTACGAATCACTGAAGCAGTACCTGGATTCGATTAGCGAGAAGCCCCGGGCCACTCAGGTCCCGCTGGTCCGTCGATAAGGGACCGAAATCAGCTCGAGGCCTTTCCCAGGCGCAAGTTTGTCGGCCGTGTCAACAGAAGAACTACAAGGCTGACTAGGAATAGTTCTGCGTTGTTGAACCAGACGATGGCGGGGAAATAGGTCTGCAGGTTGACTACGTGGTTGAAGATGTCTACCTGGTCGAAAAGGATGATTTGCAATGTGGCCACGAATGCGACCAATGAAACGAAGAAGATTGCTTCCTTGACCCCTATCTTCAGGTTGTTGCGGCGGAGAATCAACACTGAGATGACTAGGACGCCTGCGCACAGGGCCCCGACATAGTCTTGGATGTTTGACAGGAATCCCGTCTTGTCCACTGACAAATACCATGAGTGAGAGATTGCCCAGTTGGCGGTCCACGACGCGTAGAGCGCGAACCCCGAGATCGCCGCACTCCACTTTGCTAGTCCGTCAATACGTGGCATTCTCGACCATCGCGCTAGGCATCAGGCTTGCATGCCTCGGCGACTATTTTCTGGAATTCTTTGTCGAACGTCCCTTCAGACCTTCTGTGCACCTCCTGGAACATTGGATGCTTGGCCATGATTTTCAAGTACGCATGCCATTGGGTCCACGTATCCTCGTCTATCCACTTCTTTGCGTAGAGCAGATAGACCCTCTCGAACAATGAATAATTCAGTAGCATGTACCCGAAGACGGCGGCCCTCTCCGGGGTCAGTTTGAGTGGCGCCGGAGCTCCGGCTCTGGCGGAAAAGATTTCGCCCATCTCTTCTATCGTCGAGGCCAGCTCGGGTCTCTGGACCAGCAGTGCGATGGAATCGCTGTAGTCATCCATGGCCTTTTGGTAGGCAGCGTCTTTGATCGCCATGTTCTGGCTGCGAAACTGATAGATGAAGATAATCATGGTCAGGGTAAGGACGACTGTCTGGGCCAGGGTGAAGAGGATGATGGGGTCTGTGATTTCCGTAGCCAGCTCTATTGGCCTCCTAGCTGGATTGGCATCTGGGTTGTTTTAAAGATGGACGCCGAGCCACAATCAAAAGGAATAAGGAGCACATTTGTGCCGAACGTAAGTCTTGAGCCAAGAAGAGTTCCGCGAGTGGGCCAACCGAAGGTCGCACCTGCCACTTGCGGTAAAAGGGCATACCTTCGTGCTGAAAGGGGACAACGTCGTCACCGTGGACGGAGGGAAGTTCGTCTACGAGGAAGCTCTTCAACTGGTGAAGCAGCTGAACTCGAGGAGCCCGTTCGCCCAAATCAACGCAAGCGTCGTGATCTGGGAGAGGAATGGGGGCCTGCGCCTGGTAGTCATCGGGTTAATCGCAGCCATTGTCGTTGTCGTGATTCTCTTCGCCAGACGTTAGGAAGCGGGACTCACTGCTTGATCGTGACGTAGTACATGTATGTCACACCGGGGGCAGGGACGACTATCAAACCGAAGTTGAGGTTGCCGGAGCTGTCAATCCAAGCATAGACCGTGTTCGCCACGCTCTGTGGCCCATAGGACTGAAGCAAGCTGGCCACCTTTCCCTCCGTCTGGCTCGCCCCCGCCTCGCTGAGGGAGATGCTGGCCACGTTCACGTAGACCGTGGGATTGACCGAGGTGGCGTTGATCAGACCATAGCCCCTAGATGCTATGAGCGCATCCACTTGGTGAACCAGGGCCACCCTGCTCGGGGTAGTCCCGGTCGTGGAATTGCCAGTCCCCAGGTTGTTGAAGGCCCCGGTGGCATCATGGCCCACCCCAACTGCGCCGGTTGACGGGTTGATGGCCGTCATGAAAGGTAGCTGCGTGACAACCCCGGTCGAGCCGGGGTTGGTATAGACGGCAACGAAGTAAGTGAGGACTCCCCCGACCGAGTAAAGTAGGTATGACCCGAACCTGTTGTTCGGGAGGAGGGTCAGCTGGGTCCTGACCTGTTGGTTGGTGGTGAGGGCGTTCTCCGCAGCCGTGGGGCCGATTATGAGCGCTGCCTGGGATGGGTTCTGATAGAGATAGATCTGCCCGAGCCTGTCCCCTCCGTAGGCTATGTAGAGGGCTCCGAGGTTCTTGCTGACCACACCCTGGTACTGGGCCAGCTGCAGTCCAACGAAGTACGTCTTGTTCCCGACGGCGAACGGGATGTACTGGACGCTGCTGTCGCCCGCCCTTTCGTAGAATTGGGTCCCTGACCTGAAGATGAAGGGGTCGCCCACGTGATATACGAAGTTGTAGTCGAGTTGGCCCAGCACGCTTGTAGAACCGAGGAGCTGTTCAGGGTACCTCAGCTGAGGGACAAGCCATGCGGGAGGGGCCTTCCAGGTGCTGTAGTATCCCTGGTAGAATTTCGTAATGAAATCAGTTCCGTTTACGCCCGTCGGCGAGAGAAGGTTGGACACGGTATACCCCTGCAAAGAGCCGTCCTGGATGTTGACCAGAACCACTCCAAAGAACCTCAGGTACGGGCCGTCCGCGAAGCCCGACTGCAGCGGGTAGTCAATGTAGACCTGGACGGTGTAGTAGAGGTTCTTCCCGTCGGATACGATGTATGCCGAGGGATCCATAGTCAGGCCGGAGATGAGCACGTCCCCGACCCTGGAGAAGATGTTCCTGTTCCACTGCATGTCTATCGGCTGGCCCGAGAAGGCGAAACCGAGCTGTCCCTCAGCGAATGTGAACCACATCGACTTCTGCCAGCCGCTCAATGTGTAGTCGACGGCCTTCGAGTACGAAGCGTTCTGAATCTCGTTGTACCCGGGGACGTGGACGTACACGTTCTGATTGAATCCGTCCCCTTCTCCGTAGTAGATGGGTGGTTCAGATTTGATCCCGAAGGCATTGGTCGGCGGTATCACCGACCCGTTGTGGGTGTTGATTACCAGGACCTTCGCAGCGTGAGTATAGATCAAGTGCTCGCTAATCCAGTCTGTCGATGGGAAGACAGGGGTGGTGGGTGAGACCCAGTACTCCGTGCCGTTGTAGAAGACTATCTCTGAGCTGGCAAGGCCCATCCAGTTGTAGGCGCCGATTTCCTTCGTGTTCGTAACCGACGCCGCTTGCTGGTCCCACTGCCTGACAAGGTCGAGCGTGGTAGTGGGGTTGCTGGTGGGAAGGGTTGTAATGTTGTTGACGTGGATGCTGTCCAGGCCTGCTGCCCATCTTGTCACCGTGATCTGCTTCTGGGTCTGCGGGTACCACTGGTACGCGAGGAAATTGTTGTTCCAGTTGAAGTAGTAGAACGCCCCCGCTGCCACCTGGACCAGTAGAAGTAATGCGAGGAGCACGGCGATTCCCTTGAAGATTCTGAGTCTCGTCGCAGTGACGTCCCTTCTTGAGAGAGCGACGACTCCCAGCAAAGAGAGTAGCAAAGCGCTCCAGACGATACCGTAGACGTACGGGGTTGCAATGTTCATCAGCCAATAGGGGGCGCCCAAGATTGTCTCGAAGAGAACAAGCGCGACCAAAGTGAGGAGGTTCCTAAGCCAGACTCCGCTCCGCCGTATCGCGAGGTTGGCCAGGAGGCGGATGAGGACCCTGAACCCGGCGACTAGGAGGAACGCTGACACGACGTAGACAATGACCGCATATTGGATGGTGAATGTTGGCATCAAGCCGATGAGTCCGGACCCGGACGCCGGGAACAAGGGCAAGATGAAAATCCTAGGCACATCGGCCCAGCTCCCCAGGCCCATGGACATCATCGTGATCGGGTTCATGATCGGTCCCAGGAAGGGGAAGGCTCCGAAGGACGCGAAGGTGTAGAAGCCTATCGCCCACTTGACCGTCTGCCAGAGGCCCCAGAGCCAGATGTTCATCTTCTCGCCGGGCCTGTTCTCTCCTTCGGCTTCGTAGGGCCTCATAAGCCTGTAGACCACAGTCCCGAGCCTGCGGAGGTCGCTCCTCCCGGGTTGGGGGTTGACCAACAAAAGGGAGAACAACGCGGCGGCGATGAATGTGTATTCGTGATAGAAGGTCAACCCGAACCAATCGAGGCCGGCTTTTGCTGAGTAGACTGACTCGGCGATGGACCAGCGGAGAAATACCCAGGCGAGGGCGAGGGCGACTGCGACCCCCAGAAGGACTACGACAAGGACAGTGAGCCACTTGGAGAGCTTGGGACGGTAGTTTCCGGCTTCGGAGTCCATCGTCGGGGCGCCCGAAGGCGGCTATTTAGCGTCTGCCGGGACGAGAGCGCCCAGCCGAGCGTAGGCCCCGCCCCGCCGCTGCTTTGGTTGGGGGTAACGTGAATTACAGCTAGTCCAAATCTAGATTATCGGATTTGGATTCTTCACAAGTCTGAAGGAATTAGTTTCAGATTTCGGCAGGAAGTAAGATATCGTTCTAGCACACTAAGACTCTGAGAGAGAAAATGCTCCCTGTTGCCAGTGGGCTGGATGAAAGCAGATTCTGGATCCGTCAAGCCAAAGAGGAGGGGGCGCATCGAATCCGAGGGTCGAGCGAATAGCATGAAGCATGACGAAGCGCCTCCGCCAATATCCAAGGACAAGGCACGCCGACTGGGAATCAAGCGCTCGCGACGTTGGACGTATCTGGTTTCATTCCTCTTGGTAGGTTCCGTGATTGCCATGGGAGGGGCTTACGGAATCATGTCCCACTCTGGCAACTCAGTTTCGTCAACTTCTTCATTCA
>DATGVR010000099.1:0-11999 GCA_035300255.1 Nitrososphaerales archaeon | reverse complement strand
AAAGGATTCACCATGACAACCAAGAACAGAGACGAAGCGACACCCATGCCACCGGAGGAAAATGCTTTTCCTCTCCATGATGGCATTATTCATGGGAGTGCCTTAACGGATTATCAAAGGCTAGCCGATGTACCCGGGCCTCGACTCGCGCCCCTGCTGAGGAGCAGCCTCCCGGGCCTGCTCGGCCATGGCCTGTAACTGGCTGATTACCTTCTTCGTCTCTTCTGCCTTCTCCTCGAGCTTGGAGGTGTCTATGGGGATGCCGACCACCTTCGAAAGCATCTCGAGGACGGCTTTTGATGCACCCGCGTCCACGACGTACCCCGACGTCTCTCCAAGGAGGCACGCCCCTTCGAGGCCCCTCAGCGCCGCTACGCCAATCAGAAGTCCGTTCATCCCGCTGATCCCCCCGTCTTTCATGAGGGTCGTCCCCTTGTCGGCCAGCGACTCTATCATTCCTTTCGACGTCCCGGCCCCGTAGACCTTCGGCGAGTTGGAGAACGAGCCCGTGATGTACGCTGCCAGCGTATACACCCTCTTCACGCCGCATTTCTTGGCGAAATTCACCACAGCATCCGCGAGGGCATACTCCCCCTCTGACGTGGTAGGCTGTGCGTCGGCGGTGAACACGAACAGGCTCTTTCCCTTCGTCGTCGGGGCGAAGTAGACTTCCCCTCTCGGCTGATCGACAGTCCCGTCCTCCTTGACATTCACCTGCGGAGGGAATGTCTCGCTTGTGTACTCTGCCACTTTCTTGAGCTTGAAGGAGCTTACCAGATGGTCGGCCGCTAACTTCCCCACGTACCCGCTCCCTGGGAGGCCGCAGACGAGGACCGGGCCGATCGCCTTCGGCGTCCTGAACACGCGTTCGCTGATCAGCGGGTCCTTCTCCCCCTCAGGGATCCTCACTCTTCCTTCCTCCTCAGCTTCTCTCCCAGGTCGACGAGCTTCCCCTGGTCCATCACCCTGATTGAGGTTTTGAGCCTGAACCTGAGTCCCAGCTGCCTGAAAATCGACAACAGCTCCCCGCCAGCCACCTTCTCCTTGAGCCTCCCGCCCCTGATCATGGTGGCGATCTCCCTGACGAGCCTTTCAGTCTCTCGAGGGTAGAACGAATACGCCGCCTCGAGGACCTCGTCCCCACGGTCGTAAAGCATCTTCTCGACGACCTCCCGGTCCGTCTTCTCCACTTTGACAGGTGCAGGGGCGGCAGCCTTGAGCCTCTTCCTCATTTCCTCCATCTTCCTGTGTTCTATGAGCTTCAAGTCTGCGTCTTCTTCCATGCGATTTAGAGCACCGTATTTTTCTCCATAAAACAATTGCTGACTACTGCCTCCCGGGGGTGGCCAGCCCCACTGCGACGAGGAGGAGCGCGCCCCCAACCACTGTCGGGACGCCCAAGCTCTCCCCGAGTATCAAGACCCCGCCGACGGCGCTGACAGCGGGGACGAGGTACAATTGGAGCCCGAGGCTTGACAAGCGCTGCCTCGACACCAGGGTGAAGTAGATCAGGTTCGCCAGGACGGTGCTTAGAATCGAGAGATAGATGACCGAAGCCCATCCGTAGGCTGACAAGGCAGCGGCCTGGGATACCAGACCCTGGGTCCCAAGGGGAAGAAGTATCGCGGTCCCGAGGAACGCTGACCAAGCCGCCACGGGGAAGGGACCGTACTTCGTAGTCAATGGCTTCGACGATACAGCAACAATCCCGCTCGACACCGCTGCCAACACCACAAGGAGGGGCCCGGCCGCGGTCGTCGACGACAGCGACAGGTCGGGACTTGAGATCGTCACAGACCCCGCGATGGCTAGGACAAGGGCGAACCATAGCCTCCCCCCGAGCTTTTCGTGAAGGACCACCGAGGAGAGTAGGACCGTGGTCAGCGGCGCCAGGGAGATGAGGAGGCCCGCGAGCGACGCGTCCACCTGCTTCTCCGCCGTGTTCAGGGCGAGGTGATAGATTACAACGCTCGTAAGGGCGACGAGAAGCAGGCGCGGGAAGTCCTTCCTCTCGAACTTCACCCTCGGCTTGATGACAAGTGGATAGATGACAAGGAATCCCGCGCTAACAATCACCCACCTGAGCAGGGTCAGGTTCACGGAACTGAGCTCAAAGTCTGCCCGCCTGATTGCGACGAAGGCGAGCCCCCAGATGACGGAGAGGACCACGATTAGTACGTAGCCACGGGCGCCGGCCAACCGAAGGCCCCACTGTTCATCCGCTTTAAGCGACTCGATTGGCGCGAGGGCAAAATCCTATGCATTAGGCCAGCAATTCTAGAGGAATTAAATCAGTTCGTCCGACTCGCGGAGTCAGAGTTGCGGCGAACTCATCCTTCTATGGTTGGGTGATCTTGATTGACAGTGTGGGGCAGCTAGTCTCACAAGCCATGCAGAAGATGCAGTCCATCTCCCGGATGGGCTCCGACTTGTCGCTCCTGTACTGTTCCCATTCAGGGCTCCCCTGCTCCAGGACCTTGTCCTTCCCTGTCCCCGCTTGGCCAGGATTGAGCTGCCATTCAAAGACAAAGACCGGACAGACGTCCATGCAAACTCCGTCCGCCACGCATGAGTCCCAGTCTATGGCGACCTGAGTCCCGTGGATTCCATGGGTAGTCGGGTAGGGCTTGCCCTCCCCGTCCATCCTTGCCATCCCCTCGGCCCTGATCTTGTGGCCGTTGTGCTCGCCAGTCACCGGGAACTGGTCGGGCTTCGAAAGAAAGTTCGGGTCGATCGGCGCAGACTTGTAGCCTACATCACGCGTCAATGTCGAACAGGGCTCGTCCCTGTCAGGTGGTTATAAGGTTAGTTGCTATTTTTCAGGACTTTGAATGTCCCGTCGCTTTTGAGCCTGTAGGCGGTGATCGGTTTGATTGTGAAAATCCCAACCTCGGCAACGCCAGGGGTCGACCTGACTTTTACTTCCAGGTCCCGGGGTTTGTCCACAGGTTCGAACTTCGTGTCCAGTATGATGTTCCCGTTCTCCGTGTAGAACGGGTAGCCCTTAGGGAGAAGTCGCTGG
Organism: Nitrososphaerales archaeon; assembly: GCA_035300255.1. Classification (GTDB taxonomy): domain Archaea; phylum Thermoproteota; class Nitrososphaeria; order Nitrososphaerales; family Gagatemarchaeaceae; genus UBA183. The sequence goes on along the minus strand of DATGVR010000099.1, from coordinate 8,977 downwards.
TCAGGGACTCCGCCAAGGTCGGAGAGCTTTGCCTTGGCGCTCTCCCTTGCCATGGGGAAGACTTCGACGGGGACCTTCACCCCGTTCTCGCAGAGCCTCCGTGCGAACTTGTCCTCAGACGCCACCACCACGATGATGTCCGCGCTCCCCATGACCACCTTCTCTCTCAGCAAGGCCCCACCGCCTCCCTTTACCAGGTTGAGCTGTTCGTCCACCTGGTCTGCCCCGTCAATGACCATGTCGACTGACCCACGGAAGGGTACGATGTTGAAACCTGACATGGAAGCGACGAGTTCGATCTGGGTGGAAGTTGGGACTCCTCTGACTGCTTTGGCTTTCCCGACCAAGAGTGGGGAAAGTTCCTGAAGCAGGGCGGCCACGGTCGAACCGCTTCCGAGTCCAAGGGTTGCGCCAGGACGTATGCTCTTTGCAATTTCCTTGGCGACCCCCGCCAGAGCGTCCTTGGGTATCTCCATCAGTTTTCCTGCTGCTTCTTTTCTATGTCAATCTGCTCAAGGCGGGCGAGCTCCCCCATCACATCGTTCATGATTTCCTTCCGCCTCCTTTCGGCTTCGGTCATCTCGGGCCTTGCCCGCTTCTCGATGACCTTCTCGAGCTCAACTTCTCGCTCGACCCTGGAGGCGGTTTCTTTCTTTGCAGGCTCGGGGGCAGCCGCGCCCAGTCTCTGCCTTGCAACGTCCAGCCTCGCCTCAATGTTTTGTATCCTCCCCTCGAAGAGAGAGACGAGGTCGTTCCTCAGACCTTCCAGCTCCCCCACTTCGACCACTAGCTCGACGTCCTTCAGCTTCGACTGCAGGTCCTTGATCTGGTCGCTGTAGCGCTTGGAGATCATTTCCCGCTCCTCCCTGGTTATCCTGCCTTCCGTCTCTGCCTCGTAGAGCTTCATCATCGCCGACGATAGGAGGTCCCTCTCGACCATTATCGTCCTCATTTCTCTCCTCGAGCGGTCCAAGTCTGCCTTGTCGAAGGTGGTGGCCATCGCTCTGGTCCCCGGTTCTGGTCTAGCAGCAGCGACAACCTTGGTCGGCTTGGCCCGCGAATAAAACACGAAGTAGGAGACGACACCACCGAGGCCAAGCCCCACTGCTCCTGCGACCACGGCTGTGAGAACGTCGACCATTCTGGTTTTTCCTTGCCTGTGCTACTGCGCCCTCGGTATAAAAGTAGAATCGCGCTCATGCGATGCAGAGCATCGCTGATCGACTTCGCCCCAGGTGGGCTCTGAGTTAGGGGCTTAGCCCGGTGGCGGGGATATCATGATGATGTTGTCCCCCCTAACGATGAGGGTGCCGAGTGAATTTGACTGTCCATCTTCTGTGACTTCCTCGGCCTTCTCGAGAGAGAGGTTCATGTGCTGATCGAAGCCTTGGAGGGTCCCTCGGATTACTTTCCCTCCCTTCAGCTTGATGAGCACGACCTTCCCCATGCTGGTCTCGAGCTCCTTGACAGCCATGTCTACGGACAAAGATTTCCCTCATTCCGGCCTCTCGAATTCATTTATTTAAGCAGTAATTCGTCGCGAGCCAGTTGAAAAAGTGGGTCCTATCTCACCGCGACTCGGCGGAAATGATAGCCAGGATAGAATCCACCCTTGGCCTTACCCTGAACCTCGAGAAGTCCGCCCAGGCCCAATGCGCCGAGCCAGAGCCCGGAGTGGTGTTCGTCGTCCTGGACGGATACGAATTCGTCCGATCGGGGGAGAATTTCTTCCCTTTCCTAGGGTCTCAGGAGACCCTGACCCGATTCCCTCAGGCAGTAGTCGACGAGGGGGCGATCAAGTTCCTGCTCAACGGGGCCGACGTCATGCGGCCAGGGATCAGGAAGCTCGATGACTGGGGAGAAGCAGGGAAGATGGTTGTGGTTCGAGAGGAGAAGAAGGGAAGAGCCATCGCGTTGGGCCCTGCATCTGTCACCAGCTCTGAGGCCAAGGTGATGACGAAGGGAAGCTGTATCAAGAACCTACACCATCTGGGGGACAAGTACTGGAACCTCCACAAAGCCCTCTAGGGACTAGAACAGCCATCAGTTTCACGGCACCCTCCCTTTATATGCTAAGAACGAAATCTCTGATATCTGAACAAAACTCTACAACTCGGTCTAACTAATTCACATCTATCATAGAATTGCGGAGCCGCCCTATGCTTAATAATAGGCCGCGGGAAAAGGAGTTACAACAATCAAATGTCTGGAGTGATGCAGGAAAGGAAGATGGAGGGGAAGAGCAAGGAGATTCTGCTAAAGGCCCTCGCGCTCCGGACCATTGAGGACATCCCCAAGATTCAGGAAGACGTCACCAACAAGACCATCGTCATACTAAAGGTGACTCCGTTGGCACAGAAGAGCTTGGAGGAGCTGAAGTCGTCGGTCGAGCAGCTCTATGAGTTCGCGACATCCGTTGGCGGGGACATCGCAAGGCTCGGGGACGAGAGGGTCGTGATAACTCCCCCTGGCGTGAAAATCTGGCGCGGATTGCAGTAACAGAAGGTTCTCACTTCTACGTTTTATAGGTGTTCGGCGTCATAACCAGCCTGTGAATGTGCCTCCGTCAGGAGAGGGGAGGGGCAGTACACTTTGGGCCCTAGCATTGCTTCTGTTAATCGCCCTTTCGGTTTACAGTATCTACGAGCTCTCGGCCTCTCAGACGCAGATTGCTTTCTTGCAGCAGCAGAACTATGCTCTGCAAAACAATCTGATCGCGATGCAGAACGAAATCGGTGTACTCCAGGCCCAAATCAACTCGCTAACACAGGGCACCGCCTCAGTAGCCAGCTACCAAGTGGCTTCAGCCTGTCTCTCTCTGACAGCAGGGTGCGGTGGACTAGCCTACTATATCATCGTGAACGACAACGGCGCCACATCAGTCCCCAAAGGCTACGGGGTCTTCTTGTCGTTCAAGGACTCCACGAAGTCGACCTACTTCGGGTTCAATGTGTCATTGCCTCAAGACCTTACCCCCGGCCAGGGTGTGACCCTCGAGGCTGGGTCGTGGCCAGCAGCTTCCGGGGCTGAGGGGAAACTCTCCCAGGGCGACCAGGTCGGGGTCGCGGTCGTTATCGGCCACGTTCAAGCTGCAACCGGTACCCATGTGCTCGCCTGCAACCAGTACACGACGACGACAACTCTGCTGAACTACACCAAGACTCAGACCAGCACCTTGACGACTCAAAGCTGTGCCTGAGCTTTCGGCGAGTCAGGGGAGCCAAGCCGAGTTTCTGCATAGATATTTCAAGGCCGCGGCCGTCACCTCGGCATGGCGGAGTCAAAGGAAATATCCGATTTTGAAGAGCTGCGCAAGCTCAGACTTGCCGACGAAGGCTACTTCGTGATTACTGATACCTCTCGGCCCGCGATTGTCCACCGGGTGAACGCGAAGTGCATTACGGCCGACAGTTTCAACCTCAAAGTGGTCATCAACGCGCGCAAGCAGGGGAGTTATTTCTGGGTAGACAGCCTGGCGACGGCATCACATGCGTTTGGAGCAAAGCGCTGTAAGGTCTGCAAGCCTGAATTGTTCTTGGTTCCACCATCAGCTTTCGACGCTTAGTAGGTCGCGGTTTCCCCGACATGATGCAAATAATCGGGGCGTTTCGTCTGAAGCTTGATACGCTTCTTCAGTATACTCTGATTGCTTCCTGGACTGCGGGATGGATGGCAGGGATACGGTATATCCTCTGGATGGAATATGCGAGGTTCTCCGTCTTTCGCTTGTCTCCGTGGTTGACAAGGACGAGCTGGAGCTTGGGCCTCACCTTGCCGACGAACCTTATGATCTGGTTGTAGTCGCTGTGCCCGCTGAACCCGTCGATCTTCTGGACCGCACACTTTACGTCAACTATCTTGATCTTCCCGTTCTGGTCCATGAGGCTCGCCTGGCTCCCTCCGTCTAGGACTCTGCGGCCTATGGTTCCCTGGACTTGGTAAGACACGAACAGTATCTTGTTCTTGTCAGACGGAGCAAGGTTCTCGAAGTAATCCAGCACGGGCCCCCCTTCGAGCATGCCCGAAGTCGCCATGATGATGGCCGGCCCCTCACGATAGGCCTCCTCCCTGTCGGTCGGGTGCTCGACTTCGGTGAAGTACTCGGATATGAACGGATTAACCCCCTCCTCGAGGATCTTCGTCCTCAGCTCTCTCGAAAGGTAGTCAGCGTAAGATACATGGATGGCCGTCGCCTCCGATATCATCCCTTCAGTGAAGACTGGCGCCTCAACCAGGATCTTGTTCCTCATATACTGGTCTATCACCAAAAGGATCTCCTGGGCCCTCCCCACGGCTGGAATGGGGATCAACACTTTCCCGCCTCCTTTCAGAATTCCGTTGATCGCGTTGACGAAATTCATTTCGACTTCTTCCCGGACGGGCATGATGTCCTCCTTTGCACCATAGGTGCTCTCTGTGATCAGGGTCTCGACCCTCGGATAATTCCAGGTCGCGGAGTCGAAGAGCTGGGTTCTGCCGTACTTGTAGTCCCCGGTGTAGACGATGTTGTGAGCCCCCTCACCGATGTGCAGGTGGACAGTCGCCGAGCCTAGGATGTGGCCGGCGTTGTTGAAGACGAGTTTTATGTCGGGGGAAATGTCTGTGACCATCCCGTATGGGAGGGTGATGGTGTGCTGTATCATGTCTCTGATGTCCTTCTGGTCGTAGACCAGCCTTCCGCCCTCTATCTGCGCAATCTTCACGAAATCATTCTGTAGGAGGGTCATGAGTGGGAGGGTCGGCTCGGTGCAGTAGACCGGCCCATCATAGCCGAACTTGTACATGGCTGGGAGAAAGCCCATGTGGTCAAGGTGAGCGTGGCTGATTACTATCGCATCGATTTCGTTGGGGGCGACGTCTGCCCAGTCCAGACGCGGGTAGGCGTCCCATGTGTTCCTCGAACCAGGGTGGATACCGCAGTCAAGGAGGACTTTGCTCTCGGCCGTCTCTACGAGCATGGACGACCTCCCCACTTCTTGGAATGCGCCCAGCGTCTTGATTGTCACATGTTCGGTGGCGGAGATCCGCGGCCTGAATATCGCTTCCCCCAATTCCCGGTAGAATTTCTCCCTGACTTCGCTACCTGCTTTCAGGGCATAGTACACATTCTGAATCGCCGTGGACTTGATGTGCGGGGCCTTTCTCACCTTCACCTTCCACCCCGTCTGCTCCATCGCCGCCCCCAGGTCGAAGCCCGCCTCCTGAGAGAGGATCCTTGGATTCCCTGCCTCGATCGTTATCTCCCCCAGTGCATCGTCGAAGAAGTAGTTGGAGACTTCCGCCTCGACGGGAAGCGTCTTCTCCAACGTCTGCCTTGCTTCGTTCTCCTGCTTCCTGATTGACTTCTCAGTCCTCGTGACCACCCGCTTCTTCAGAGTGTTCACGATTTCGGAGATCACATAGCTGTTTTTGTGGAGGAAGGCCGGATTCTTCGTATAAAGCGCAATCCTCGGCCCTTCATATTCTATTCTGGTTATCTGAGCTTCCGCTGGGATGTTGTTCAGAATGGCGCTCATTAGGCTTACGCCGTTCGTTTTCTGCTCCAAGACTAATTGTTAGTTGTAAACTGGGCCAGGAGTTTGTCCTTCTCCTGTTCGGATATCTCCCTGAAGCCCTCCTTGTCCAGGACGGCCACGTCGAAGTGGTCTCCGGTTGCCACATTCCTCCTTGTGGCTGCTATGATCGCCTTCGCGGCAAGAGGGTAAACCTTGGACGCTGGCATGCCTTCCTTGAACTCCGACTCCAGCACACCATAGGCCACGGGCGAACCGCTCCCTGTCGCGACGACCGTCTCCTTGTTCATTGACCCGAAGAAGTCCACGTTGAAGATCGAGCCCCCGCCGCCATCCACGCCCCCCACGAGAACATCGGCGATGAACGGGTAAAGCCTTGACGAGAACAGCACGTTCGACACGACCTGGGCCGCTGCCCTCACTGGCATTGGGCGGCTTTTTTCGATCCTGTAGAGGTTCGTATAGTACTTCAGAGTGTCGACGACGTTCTGGGCATCTGCCACCCCGCCTGAAATCGTCATGGCCAGGTTGTTGTCGATTCTGAGGAGCTTCTTCCCCCTCTTGTGCGCGATGAATCCCCCTGCAGTCACCCGCGTGTCAGTGGCCAGGACGACCCCGTCCGAGCACACAAGGCCCACCGTCGTAGTCCCGTGGTATACGGCAGAGCCTAGTGTCTTCCGACCCACTGTGTTGAAATCTCTTGACATGTTGTCACAAACCTCTTCAGAACGGCAAAACCCGCGTGAGCCGGTCGCTTATTTAATCTTGTGGAGGAAAGAACGGGACTCTTCGGTGGACCGCACTTGTTGATTTGAAGCGGGCTCGACCGCGAGTCCACGGGTGCGCTTAAATCCGCAGGACGGGCGTCGCCAAACGTGGACCAAGGCTACCACCTCATGGAGTTTCCGACGAAGGTCCTCATCGGCCAAGGCGTCCTCGCTAAACTCGGAGAGTTCATGGAAGAATCCGCGAGGAACAGGAAGATAGTCATCGCCGCGGGATCAACCGTTGCGGCCAAGGTGAAGGATGCCGTCGACTCTGCGCTCAGGAACGAGAGGACATGGGTCGAGGTCCAGGCCGCCGATACAAAGAACGTGGAAAGGGTGATCCGGGCCAGTGCGGACTCCGGGTGCATTGTGGGTGTAGGCGGAGGGAAGAGCGTCGACGTCGGCAAGCTGGCGGCGTTCAAGATGCATCTTCCATTCTACTCGGTTCCTACGAGCGCATCCCACGATGGCATTGCTAGCCCCTTCGCATCTTTGAAAGGACTCGACAGGCCTTACTCGATAATGGCCAAGCCTCCAGTCGGGATACTCGCCGACATCGACGTGATAGCGTCGGCCCCCAGGCGCCTTCTTGCATCCGGGTGTGGGGACCTCGTGTCGAAGCTGACCGCGGTAAAGGACTGGCAACTGGCGCACAGGATGACCGGTGAATACTATGGCGGCTACTCGGCCAGCCTAGCGATCATGAGCGCCGACGTCGTCCTCGAGCGCTCCAGGAAGATTGGAAGGTTCGGGATGGAGAGCGTTAGGGATCTTGTCGAAGCGCTAATCAGTACAGGTGTCGCTGCTGGGATAGCCGGGAGTTCCAGGCCCTGCAGCGGGTCGGAGCATCTGTTCAGTCATTACTTGGACCTGGTCGCGCCGGACTCCGGGCTGCACGGGGAGAAGTGCGGCATCGGGACGATAATGATGTCCAAGCTCCATGGGATCGACTGGAGGCGGGTACGTTCGGCCCTGAAGAACGTGGGGGCTCCAGTGGAAGCCTCCGAGCTCGGGTTGGGCGATACAAAGATAGTCGAATCATTGGTAAAGGCATCTTCCATCCGCCCGGACCGATACACCATCCTTTCGAGGAGAAAGCTGAACAGCAGGACCGCAAGGACCCTGGCGAAATCGACGGGCGTGATCTAGGCAGTCTGCGTCGGGGCAGCCTTCTTCCTTCTGGCCTTTGGCGGTTCCGCCGGCTTGGCAGGTTTCTCTGCCTTTGGCTCCTCCTTCTTGGGCTGCGCCTTTTCGTTGACGAACCTCTCGCTGAATGTCAGTGTTGTAACCGTAGGGACGAACTTGAAGACGTCGTTGGAGATTCCTCTTTTGATTATCTGCAGCCCTTCGAGCAAGAAGAGGTCGTCGGGGATTGTCACCGCAAGCTCGCCGTTGGTGAGTTCAAAGGAAGCCTTCTTCCCCTCTCCCCCCAGCCTCCTGTCTATGAGCGCCCTGACCTTATCCTCGTTACCCTCGACCTTCTTCAGGACTTCGATATCGTAGAAGATGGACTTCCCTGCCAGCCTGTGGTTGAAGTCCACCTGGGCCCTCCCCGACCCGATGAACCTGACGATTCCCACGCGGTTGTCAATCTCAACTGAATCACCGACGGCCAGTTCGTGCTCCCTCTCGCCGAACTTGCGTAGAGGAACCATTCGAACCTGAGTGGCGTCTCTGACCCCGAACGCCTTCTCAGGCGGTAGTTCTATCTCCTTCTTGTCGCCCACATCCATCTTCGCAACTTCGGCGTCGAGACCGGCTATGAGCCAACCTTCACCCACGGCGACGAGCCTGGGCTCGTACTTCCTCGAATCGTCGTGGATCTTGAGCTTCTTCGCTTCGCCCTCGACAGTGGACTCAATCCCCTCCCCGGTGTCCTTCACCCGCGATGTGTAGTTGGCGAAGATCAGGGTCCCTTTTTCAAAAGCCATTGGATTCGAGAAGCCCCCGAGTTGGGTTTATAGCTTTTCATCGGTTCTGGAAGACAGACATCGTTTCACCGATGGCCTTCAACGTAATCTCTACAAGGTCTTTGTTGATGTTCCCCATGCATCCAACCCTGAACACCTTTCCGGCGAAGGGTCCGAATCCTCCGGCTATCACGACCCCACGGTCGTTGGCCAACGACTTCCTGAACGCAACGTCGTCAACTCCCTCAGGGTAGTAGGAAGCGAGCACGGTCCTCGACCTTACCGACCTCTCCGCAACGGGTTTCGACCCAATGCTGGCAAGGCCATCGTACAGCAGGGATGACATCTCCTCGTGCCTCTCGACCCTCTTCGCCAGGCCTTCCTCCAGCATCTCGGTGAGCGCCTCGTCGAGCGCGTAGTACACGGGGAGTGCCGGTGTAAAGGGCGTCTCGCCCCTTCCACCATATTCCAAGTACCTGGGTATGTCGAAGTACCTTGTCTTCGGCGGGGACTTCTTGAGGAACTCGAGCACCCTCTTGCTCACTGAGAGGAGTGCTAGGCCCGGCGGAGCTGCAATGCACTTCTGGCTCCCCGTGATGCAGACATCCACTTCCCATTTGTCGACTGGAATCGCGTACCCTCCGAGGCTGGATATGGCGTCGACCACCGCGAAGGCTCCGTTGTCTCGGGCCAGCTTCGTGGCTGCCTCCAGGTAGGGTGCCGCCACACCGGTGCTCGTCTCGTTGTGCACGAGGAAGAGGGCTTTGAATCCCCTATGCCGCTCCAT
>DATGVR010000098.1:0-3693 GCA_035300255.1 Nitrososphaerales archaeon | reverse complement strand
CGATCTTCAACCGCCATCCGGGAAATACGGTCCGTTGCGGAGATATCGGGTGATGGCGTCGAGGTCAAGATTCAACCTGGGGAACCAACAGAGGCCTACGAGGCAGACACGACTTCGAAGCTCGTGCGCGCTTTCCAGAGGGCGATACTCCTGCGCCTAAAGACAAAACCCACGATGGTTCGCAAGACCGGGACTGGCGACGTGAACACCTTCGCGCCCCGGAAAGGTACGGACTGTGTCACCTACGGCCCAGGCAACTCCCCGACCAGCCACACCGATAGCGAAGTGGTCCAAATCAAGGACTACCTGAACAGCATCGAAGTCTTGAAAGAGGCCTTCGGCCAGCTCGCGGCCTTGGACCCGAGGGGCGGCGCTTGAGGGGAAAAGACCTCCTGACACTCGCGGAGCTCACTTCCTCCGATGTCGAGTCTATTCTGAGTTTATCCGCCCGGTTGAAGAGCCAGCGCGAAACTGGCCTAGGCTCCGGCGCTCTGCAAGGGAAGACCGTGGCACTGGTCTTCGAGAAGCCTAGCACCAGGACTAGAGTCAGCTTTCAGGTTGCGATAGGCGAGCTTGGCGGACATCCAATCAGCTTGAGCTCCAACGAGATGCAGCTGGGCCGTGGAGAGACCATCGAAGATACAGGGAGAGTCCTCTCCCGATACGTGCACTGCATCATGGCGCGGGTTAACAACCACGCCGACATCGTGCGACTCGCGAAGGCTTCTCGCGTTCCGGTCATAAACGGCCTGAGTGACCTCTACCACCCGGTCCAGGTCCTTGCGGACCTCCTGACTCTCGTCGAACACAAGGGACAGCTGCAGAAACCGAAAGTCGCCTGGGTGGGGGACGGTGATAATGTCTGCAACTCGTGGGCCCTGGGCGCGGCTCTTACAGGCATTGAATTCGTCGTCGCCACGCCGAAGGGATACGAACCCGCAAGGGATGCCATCAAAGATGCATCTGCCCTGGCCAGGTCGACGGGCGGGACCATCAAGGTGGTTTCAGACCCGGCAGTCGCAGTTTCCGGGGCGGATTGCGTAATGACCGACACCTTCGTGTCGATGGGGTTCGAAGGAGAGGGTCGAAAGAGGAGACAGGCATTCTTGCCTAAGTATCAAGTGAACGCAAAGCTGATGGCCAAGGCAAAGAAGGAAGCCATTTTCATGCACTGCCTCCCGGCTCACAGGGGAGAAGAGGTTTCAGCGGAAGTGTTGGACGGGCCAGCATCGGTAGTCTTCGATGAAGCCGAAAACAGGCTTCACACAACGAAGGCTCTTCTTTGCTTCCTAGTTCTGAGCAAGGACGAGTTCTCTGCGCTCAAACTCTGATTTCTTCCAGCCCGAACTGCTTTACCAGGCCGACTATCTTGTCCTTGTAGGGGCCCAACCCCTTCCAGTCGAGGACTGCGTGTCTGACCGGTGCGTTCGTCCTCTGAAGCATCTGTCCGAACATCTTGTCGTCGACGTACTCCAAAGCGTACTTCGGGGCGATGAATGAGAACGCGATTTCGTCCTCTATCAGCATCCGCGTGAACTTCTCGGGGTAATGGGTCCCCCCGAATCCCAGGGCGACCTTGCTCCAAATCTTCCTCTCTGTGAGGCTCTCCATGAGCGCTTCACCAACCACGGCTGCTGCCTTGCCGTCCCCCCAATATTTCTCAGAGGAGCCCAGCTCCACAAAGAGCACAGGCTTATGGAGCGAAGTCGGCCCGTGGTGAGTGGCTTCCATAGTGATCTCGTAGTCCTTCACCTTGTCCCTTCGATTCCACAGAGAGACCAGGTAGTTCTTGACCAGTGCCGGGTCGACGCGTCCGAGCTCCCTCGTGGACCCACCGAACTTCGCCTCCGCAAAATTCCCTACGACATGGGCCGTGAGCGAAGCGATGCCAGACTCTGCACTATGCCTTGACAGGAATACGTATGCTAGAGGGTTGAAGTACTCATCCAGGTTCGGCGGGGATACGATGAAACCATCGAAGGAAGCCAGGAGAAAGGAACCCTTCTGGTACACAGGCTTGCCCAGCAGGTTCACCCCGGTTGAGCTGAAGCCCTGACCTTCAATCAGGGCGCTAGCCAATGTCCGAGAGGCCAGGTCCGAGGAAGACGCCACGATTAGTGTCGCAGGCTCTCCCTGGGGCGTCACGGCCCGGGCTTCGAAGCATTGCGATATTAACGGTGGACAGGCTTTTTCCTGGCATTAGACATATAAGCAGAATGACAGGGTCGCAATTTCGGCCATGGGGGTACGCGAATTCATCAGGTCCGCAGAGGCAATATTCAGACTTGCTCACAAGAGCGACAGGGACGAGTTCACACTATATCTCAAGCTGGTGGCCATCGGGGTCGCCGTGGTCGGCACCATAGGCTTCCTCATCAAGCTCCTGGGCAACATATTCTTCGGCTGAGAGACAGTAAGGTTATTAGGCCAACAAAAATCCGGCTGTTTCCGACGTGGCCGTTTTGAGCGATCAAGAGAGAAGTAGTTCCATATTCCCGGTGAAGACCACCGGAGGTCAGGAGAAGACTGTTGCCACTTTCGTGGCCAACAGGGCCCTGCAGAAGAGCAAACCAATCTACTCCGTCCTCGCTCTGGACACCTGGAAGGGATACGTCCTCTTCGAGGCCCCCAACAGCCAGGTCGTCGACGAGAGCATCCAGGGCTTCAAGCACGTCAGAAGCAAAATTCCCGGGATGATGCAGTACTCAGACATCGAGAAGTTCCTAGTGACAAAGTCTATGGTCGCGGAATTGAACGAAGGAGACACAGTGGAGATAGTTGCAGGTCCCTTCAAGACCATGCGAGCCAAGATTACCCGGGTCGAGAAGGAGAAGCAGGAAATCACAGTCTCGCTCCTCGACACGGCCTTCGCACTGCCAATAACTATAGATGCGTCCTATGTGAAAATCGTGGAGCGCGCGAAGCCGGAGCCGCCGAAGTGATTCTGAATGGTCGATAAGAAAGTCATCAGCGTCCTCGTGATGGGTGGCGAAGCGAGCGCAGGTCCTCCCCTGGGTCCGGCGCTGGGTCCCCTCGGCGTCAACGTCCTCGGGATCGTGAACGAGATCAACAAACAGACTGGCGACTTCAAAGGCATGCGCGTCCCAGTCAAGGTCGAAGTCGACACTGAGACCAAGAAGTTCGAGGTGTTTGTCGGGACGCCCACGACGTCGGCCCTCATAGCGAAGGAGTCCGGAGCTACTAAGGGCTCGGCGAAGCCGAACGTCGACTTTGTCGGCGAACTAACCATGGACAAGGTCGTCAGCATCGCGAAGAACAAGATGTCAGGTTCCTACGCTAGGACGTTACGTTCCGCCGTGAAGGAGGTCGTAGGGAGCTGCGTCTCCATGGGGGTCAAGGTAGAAGGCAAAGACCCGAGGGAGTTCATGGACGAGATTGAAGCCGGAAAGTGGGACTCGAAGTTCGAATAGAACGAGCCACTCGTCTCAAAACTTCATCTTCAAGGTCAAAAGGCTTTTATTCGATGTTCAGGGCCTCGGAAAGGATTTCGTGAAGAGTGTATGCTCTCAAACCAGCAGCTCGCGGAACTGGTCAAGAAAGGCAAGGACCAGGCAAAGGAGACGAAGTTCACCCAGTCCGTCGAGGTAATGATTACTCTAAAAGAAGTAGACCCCAAGAAGACCGACCTGAACATCAACGAGATCGTCTATCTGCCGCACCCGACCTCGAAGC
>DATGVR010000097.1:0-14172 GCA_035300255.1 Nitrososphaerales archaeon | reverse complement strand
TAGACATCTATGCGGGCCTTACCTTCGGCGCGATTCCATTCATCCCTGTCGACATCGTCAAGGCGGTGGTGGCAGTGCCCGTCGCCGTAAGACTCAGATGGAGCACCTTGCAGTTGCCAGTCAATGCTGCGACTGGCCCGCCGACTCCCTGAAGAGTTCTGCCACTGCGCTGAAGTCCTTCTCTGCCAGCCCTCGCTTCTCCGCCAGCCTGTAGAGTTGGAGTGCGAGGCTCCCCATCGGGATGACGGAGCGCTGCTTCCTCGCTTCCGCCTCGATGATGTTCAGGTCCTTGATCATATGCTTCAACGAGAACTGCGTCGCATAATCCGACCCGAGGATCTTAGGCACCTTCAGGGCTGAATTCGGGGACCTGATGCTGCTCAGGGAGACCAGGAGGTGCTCGATCATCTTCGGGTCAAGGCCGCCGTTCAGACCGAAGTTGACCGCTTCGCCGAGCGACACCACATAGGACGCCAGCACGAGGTTGTGGACGAGCTTCAGGCTCAGACCGGCTCCGTTGGGGCCGATGTAAAGGACCACGTTGGCGATCTGGCTGAGGAGGGGCTTCACGCGTTCGAAGTCGGCATCTCCGCCTCCCACCATCAGCACCGCTTCCTTCCTTTCAACCATGTTGGCCGACCCGACTACGGGTGCGTCGAGCATCGAAGCGGCTCTCCGCTTGATGTCGGACGCAATGGCGACCGAAGTAGAAGGACCAATGGTGCTCATATCAATGAACGTCTTGCCTTTGATAGGGACGCCAGAGATACCTCCGAAGAACGACGAGACTGCTTCATCGTCAGAAAGGATGGTGAACACAACGTCAGATTCTCTGACGAGTTCCTGGATGCTCTCGGACACGCCGACTCCCCAAGCTTTTCCAAAGGCGGCGGCCGTAGCTTGGGTGCGGTTGTAGACCAGACGGAGTGAGCCCGAATCGGCGAGCTTCTCTCCGACACGAGACCCGATGGCCCCCAGTCCGACGAGCCCGACCTTCAAGAGATTCCTAGAAAACTGGCGGCCTTACTTCAGGCTTTAGCCCTCGGTTAGGGACCTGAAGATGTCGTAGACCTTTCCCTGGAGGTCTCGCTGAGTGAAAATCCCGACTGTCTTTCCATTATCTGTCGCGATCAGCCTTCGTATGTTCTTCAGCAGCATCAGCGAAGTGGCCTCACCAAGCCCCTGACTGGTCTCGATGGTTATGAGGGGGCTGCTCATCACGTCGGCAAGCGTGACGTCAGCCGGGTTCTTGCCAGCGGCGATGACCTTTTCCAGGAGGTCCCGCTCGGTCACGATCCCGACGAATTTCCCTCCCTCGCTTACGACCACCGAGCCGATCTTAAGTTCCAGCATCTTCTGTGCGCCGTCCTTCGCCGACTTGCTTTTGTCGAGCGACACAATTGGCCGCACGATGCTCTTGACCGTCGCCGTTACAGCCACCTGAACTCGGCCAAACGCGGCAATTCTCATCTTATAAATTGACGGAGGCCAACGAAGTCAAGTCTGAGGGGTTCGGTCGAACAATGGAACCGGCCAAGTCTTAATATCGTGCCGAGGGTCTCTTAGAATATTTGAGGGAGACTCGTCTCATCCTCAGAGACCTCAAAGGCGCTAGATTCAGGACAGCCGCCATCGTGGTCTCGGTCGCCGTCCTGGTCAGCCTGCTTTTCTCGACCTCGGTCTTCGACGTGGGGGCCCGGAGGGTCTCCGCAGCCGGGGCCGGGAAGTTCGGCGCCGACATCATGTTGCTGTCGCCCACATTACCCACCATCTTCTCCTACGAGACCGCCACTGGTCCCATCTTCGTTGTCGATAGGCCCGAGGGATACATGAACAGCAGCGTCGTCGGCCAGGTGTTGAGTCTGCCCGGAGTGGATGCGGCATCTCCGCAGGTCTTTGTCGCGATTCTCAACAGGTCGGGCACGGGCGCGACCCCCAGGCTGGTCGCCTTCGACCCGGCCACAGATTTCGTAGTGCAGCCCTGGCTGAGCCGTTCGATCGCGGACCTTCAACCAAACGATGCCATAGTCGGGGCCGCCGCAGGGTTCTCGGTCGGCGACGAGGTGCGTTACCAGGGCCTGGTGCTGAAAGTCGTTGCAGTCCTTAGCTCGACCAACGCCTCCCTCGACCAGACAGTGCTCTTCCCGATTGAAACTCTTCGCTCCACGCCAGGGATCACTACGACCAATGAAATTTCGGCCGTCATGGTCAAGCTGTCCGATAGCGGCTCGCTTACCACGGTCGAGTCGGAGCTCAAGAACAATGTGGGCAGCTTCAGGGTCGTCGCCGCCTCCGGGCTGGTCACACGTGTCAGGGTGGACACGGCCGGAATCGCGTCCTACGAACTGCTTGCGGAAGTGATCATGGCGGCCTCGGTCTTTTCGCTGATTGGGCTCGTCTTCACCATGACGACGAACGAACGAAGCCGGCAGCTCGGTCTGATGAGGTCCATTGGTGCGACCAACCGTTTCATTTTCGCCAATGTGCTGAAAGAGGCGGCCCTGACCGCAGCGATAGGCAGCGGGCTTGGACTCCTGCTGGGGGCCGCGGTCGTCTATCTCGGGGAGGGCTTTCTGGTCGCCACGTTTAATACCGTTCTCACGGTTCCGGATTTCTCGGAATCTCTAATCTTGGTCTTGACGTCTGTCGGCTTGGGCATCGCAATAGGGACTGCTGCCTCTCTCCTCCCTGCATGGCGTGTGTCAAGGCGAGACCCGTACGAAGCGATAAGGAAGGGCGAATAGATGATCGAGCTGAAGGGTCTCTCGAAGCATTATCAGCTCAGCGGTGACACATTGGTCAAGGCCGTGGACAACGTAAACCTCACCATAAGGCCTGGGGAGTTCATGATGATCGTCGGCAGGTCGGGCTCCGGCAAGACGACCCTGCTCAGCCTGATCGGAGGTCTCACCAAGCCGACCTCGGGCACGGTCAACATCGATGGCGTGGACATCTGGGGCCTGAACGACGCGACGCAGTCGAGGTTCCGGGCCGAAACGATAGGGTTCGTCTTTCAGATACCGAGCCTGCTCCCCACCCTGTCAGTCCTCGACAACGTAAAGCTCCCGACCATGTTCTCGAAGGAGCACGACAACGTAGGGGAGAGAGCGCTGTCCCTGCTCGACATGGTTGGGCTTCCCGAGAAGGCCCACGCGTATCCTTCACAGCTCTCGGTCGGGCAGCAGAAGCGGGTGGCGCTGGCCAGGTCGCTGATCAACGAGCCGGACGTAGTGCTGGCCGACGAACCAACGAGCGACCTTGACAAGGCCACTGAGCTCGAGATAATGACGCTCATCAAGAAAGTCCACGATGACGGGCCTCGGACGATGGTGATGGTGACACACAACCTCGACCTGGTCAACTATGCGACAGAGGTAAGGACCATGGGCAACGGGGTCCTGGACGAAGGGACCAGGAAATGACCTTCAGAGTCGCGCCCCTGGTTGCGGGGCTCGCGTCCATCGCCCTAGGGCTAGGCATCATAGCCCTCTTTGCGCCAACCGACTTCTTCTTTGGTTACGCACAGGTCACAGCTGGGGGCCTCTCCACAGCGGTAGGACTCTACCTGATATTCATAGTCTCCTGGCGGGAGCCTGACGACAGCGACCCGAGGACGCCGAGGCTCTATTCCCTGGTCAGACGAGAGGTCCGCGGAAGGGCGCTCAGGACCGTGGCGTCGGGGACTGCGATAGCCGTGCTCGTCGGCGTCCTCCTATCGACGCTGCTGCTTACCAACGGGGCCGCATACAGCGTGTCCTCCACCAAAGACAAGCTCGGGGCTGACCTCCTGGTCGTCCCCGTGGAAACGACTCTCTCGGCCCAGCCGTTCTACACTCTGTCGTATGCCGGGAACACGGTCACGAAATCAGGAATCATATCCTATTCCATCCCCCCGTACCTGGACGGGAGCATCACCCAGCAGGTCGCCTCGGTCCCCGGGGTCAAGGAGGCGACGCCTCAGCTCCTCGTCACTTACTTCTTCCCTTCGGGAGGATGCGGAGGGCTCAACGTCGTCTACATAGTAGGGGTGGCCACCACCAACAATTTTCTCTTGAAGAGCTACCTTCCGACCAATGCGTCCGAATCGTTGTCGGGCAACGGTGCGGTATCTGGTGCTGAGGTCCCCGGGTTCTACCAGCTGCCCACGCTCGGCCTGTTCTATGGCGTGCAGCTCGACCCACGGGCCACCCTCCCCAGGACCGGGACGTTCATGGACCACATCATTTTCGTCTCTATGGACACCGCCAACGCGATGCTTCGGTGGCAGCTTGCCGGGAACGACCCGACCAAGGCCCAGCTGCAGCCGTTAACATTCCAAGAGGGGCAGGTGAGCGCCGTCTTCGTCAAGCTCGATGACGGAGCCAGCTCGACCGCCGTGGCCGCAGCAGTCGGCGCACGGGCGCCCAGCGTGAAGGCATACACACTCGACTCGATAGCAAAGACCATCGCACTGCAGTTTTCAGGGCTCCTCTCGATATTCTCTGTCTCGGGGACCTTGGTTTGGGCAGGCTCGCTGACCCTCGTCGCCACCTTGGCCTCCCTGGCAACCAGCGAGCGGAAAGGCGAGATAGGCGTCATGAGGACGCTCGGAGGGTCCCGAAGTTTCATCAGGAAGATGGTCGCGACCCAGACCATGCTGACCACGAGCATCGCTGGCCTTGTAGCGATCATCGCGGTCTGGATCGCCTTCAATTCACCAATAGTTTACGATGGCATCATGCTTGCGTTCAGAATCCCGTACATCCCGCCTTCGGCGAGCCTTTCCCTCTTCTACGTGCTGGTCTCCGCCGCCATCGTGCTGGTAACGTCCGGGGTCGGCGCTCTCATTGCCGCGAGGGTCTCAGGAAGGACGGACGCCTACGAGGCGATCAGGAAGGGGTCTAGATAGGGTCCTAGGCCTTCAAGGCCAAACATCATGGGGAATCTGTACGGGAGGGTAGGGAAGGATGTGACGTACCTGCTGACCCTATGGCTCTTGATCCCCATCTCAGGGACGCCCACGTCGCATGCCTCCGCAGTAACACCGATACCTGTCACATGCGACCTGGCGGTAGGCCAGTGCTTCGACCACAGCCTTAACAGCACGCACTTCATCGTGATCTACAACACGACAGGGCGGTTTGCGGCGACTCCCGGATGGGCGATGAACGTAAGCTCCATGGCCGAAGCTGCCTATGCCAAGCTGGTGGTCGACTATGGGTTTCAGCCCCCTGCCAGGAACCCAATTCCAATCTACCTCGACCTCGCCCGAGGAGGATTCACCAGCGACCTGCGGTGCGAGATTTGCCCCTCAGATCCGTCGAATCTGCAGCATCTACAGATCGAGTTCACCTACAAATCTCCATGCCCGGTCAACTGCGGCCTCCCGACTTCTTACTGGGGGGTGGCCCACGAATTCTTCCACACCATACAGTTCACGACTTACAGCGACAGCCTTCCCTTCGGCCGCTGGCTGGCAGAGGGCTCTGCGAACTGGGCCGGGTACAAAGTCGCGGGAAACGAATCAAGGTGGGACCCATGGGTGATATCGGCCTGGCTGGGGCCCAACGGGACGACTGAGCTGAGCTTCGACGACCGGACCTACGACAACGCCTTCTTCTTCGTCTTTCTTTCCGACCACTACGGCGGCCCGGAGATGATCAAACGGATCATGTCGGCTGCCAACCGAGATACGAGCGCATTGGACACCATCGTCGGCCAGCTGCACGCTCTGGGCTACCATAAGACCGCGGCCCAACTCATGAACGAGTTCGCCACTGCATTAATCACAGCAAACTTCACTGACAAAGACGGGGCGGCCGCGGTCCTCCGTAGCCTCCCCCCGATTAGCACCACCAGGAGTTGGACAGGCACCAATCAGACGGTCTCGACGTTCACAAGCTCGGTCAACGGTTTCTCGGCGGGGGACCATCTGCGGGTAAACCTTCCCGACGGGATGGAATTCGTCGAGGTCGAACCGACATCAGGGGCTCCCCTTGCGGTCGATATCCGGGCGCAAAACAGGTCATGTTTCGACGCCACCGTAATCGGGCGCCAGGGGACGCACTACGCGATCTACAAGATTGGGCAGGGAGGGCCGGCCATGGTGCCCTCCCCAGCCGGGTACGACCACCTCTTTGTCACAGTCACGAAGGGAAGTTGCGCGGATGGTAGTTTCTCGGTCCTGCTAGGCACGTTCAACCCTGGAGGATTGGGCTACCTGCCGTCGGCCTGGCCGGTGGCGGTCATTTTGGCGTTGGTAATCATCGTGGTCTTGATCGCTGCTTCCACCTACCGGTGGAGACGGTCTCCGCGTGCCTCCTAGTAGTTATATACATCCGAACGAGCGAGTGCGAATCTCTTGCCCTGGATGGGTTCCGTCGAGAAGCCATTCGAGGACGAATCTGACAGGGTGACCACCCAGCCGTCCCTCACCAGGGGGGCGGAGATGATGATAGACAGGGTGAGGTCGTCCCTCGGACCGAAAGGCATGCTCAAGCTAATCGTCCAGCCGTTCCCGATGAGGGACGACATAACCAGCGACGGGAAGACGATACTGACGTCGATGGGGACGGTCCATCCGGGCGCCTGGCTGATGCGCGAGATGGCCTACAGCCAGATCAACCTGGGGGACGGCGTGATAACCACCATGGTCCTAGCAGGGGAGCTCTTGAAAAACTCGAAACAGCTCCTCGGGCTCAAGGTCAGGCCGGCGATAATCATCCGGGGGTACAGGGCCGCGATGGATTATTCCCGCAGGACCATGAAGAGGATCTCGCTGCCAGCGGACTGGCGCTCCCATGAGGACCTCTTCCGTGTGGGCCGGACTGCCGCCGCGACTAAGTCCTTCGGCGCAGGGGCCGACAAGCTTGCAGAATTCGCCGCCACCGCTGTGGGGTACATCACCGAGCTGCGCGACGGGAAGCCCTACATGGACATGCGAGACATCTGCGTCCTCAAGATGATCGGGGGGAGCAGCGACGAGACCAGGCTCATCCGTGGGATCGCCTTCGCCCAGCGACTTAGGCATCCTTCGATGCCAAAGAGAATCGAGAACCCGAAGATTGCGTTACTTACGTGCCCTCTGGAGTTCAAGAAGTTCTGGGAGGAGAAGAACAACGTGAAGGTGCAGATCGCACCGGGCAAGATCAACTCCCTCAAGGAGAGCAGGCTGAATATGGTCAAGGAGCACGTGGACAAGATAACCACGACGGGGGCGAACCTCGTTGTCATGTCGCAGGGATGCGACGACCTCCATGCCTCCATGCTCGCAGAGAGGGGGATCCAGGTCGTCCACAGGGTCCCGGATGCAGGGGGCATAGGGAGGCTTGCCAAGGCTTGCGGGGGGAAAGCCATCGGTTCACTCGACGACCTCAAGGAATCGGACCTCGGGCGAGCCGGGTTCTCCGAGGAGGTGAAGGTCCCGAGGCAGGACACAAGAAGGCTCGAGAGTGGGGTGAAGGTCGGGGACCCACTTCCGGAGGAGGAGAGGATGGTGGTCATTGACGGCTGCAAAGACCCCAAGTCGGCGACCATCCTGATCAGAGGGCAGATCGAATCGGGCCTAAATGAGACCGAGAGGTCGTTGGACGCGGCCCTGTCAGCCTGTCAGGCGCTCGTGTGGGAGCCCAGGGTCGTCGGCGGGGCGGGCGCGATCGAAGCCGAACTCGCGCATCGCCTGAAGAAGTACGCCCTGAGGTTCGATGACAAGATTCAATTGGCCGTGCTTGCCTACGCAGAAGCCCTGGAGGGGGTGGTGGATATCCTGGCGACAAACGTTGGCCTGGACCCCATCGACGTCAGGCTGGAGATGGGCGCCGCCCACGGCAAAGGGCACAGATGGCACGGAATAGACGTCCGCGGCAGGCGCCTCCGCGACGCCTTCGCCATGGGGGTCGTTGAGCCACTGAAGATCAAGTCGAGCGCGGTCACCATTGCGAGCGAAGCTGCTTGTCAGCTCGTGCGGGTCGACAGGGTGCTAAGGGGGTGGCATGGCGCGACACTCCTCCCGGGCGAGATTCCACCGGGCGCCTCGGAAGGTCCCAACATATTGAACAGCGCGAGCGACCTGCCTGAGGAGACGATCAAGGCGTTCAGGAAGTCGAGGTTCCTGAAACCGTACGGGTCTAAGCTCGAGTTGAACTTGTAGGCGCGCGTGCGCTGCGGAGCTTCAGGAGGCGCTCGATTCTGCCAACTACCCCTTCGGGGACGAATAGGACGACCAACATGATGGCCACCCCCCACGCGAATAGCCTCCAAGCTCCGTAGGCCGTAAGATAGTTGTTTAGGGGAACGAGGATGAACGCACCGGCCACCGGACCGAAGAACGTCCCGAGGCCTCCGAAGACGACCATGGAGAAGAACAGAAGCATGTTGCTCGTATCCAGTATGTCTGGCCCGATCGCCTGGTAGAAGATCGTAAGGAAGCCGCCCGCGAGCCCGATAAAGAAACTGGACACCGCGAAGGCGATGACCTTGACCCTAAAGATGCCGATTCCTAGAGATGCGGCGTACACCTCTGCGTCCCTCACTCCCTTGAAAGCCACTCCAAACCTTGAACGTAGGAATATCCTTAAGAAAATGGCCGAGCCCGCAAAGAGAAGAATCCCGAGGTAGTAGTAAGCCACCCCGTCCCCGAGCCTCCAGCGGAATCCGCCCAAGGTGATGTCCGGAATCGTGTTCTGGCCGATGCCCCCCACGAAGAAGTGGAATAACACCGGAATGTCAGTCCGCACAATCAGCTGACTGAGAAAGAGGGTGAAGACAAGCGAATAGAGCGCCATGTATAGACCCCGGAGTCTCATGGAGAGGAGGCTGAAGGCGAACCCGCTCCCCGCGGCGACAAAAGAGCCCGCGGCTATCCCCAATAGCGGGTTGTACCCGCTCAGGGCGATGTACCCGGCGGTGTATCCCCCGACTGCGTAAGGCACCATCGGACCGAGGAACGGGATGCCTAAGTTTCCGAGGAGCATGTTGTAGTAGATCCCGATTATCGAATAGGCTAGGATCAGTATGAGGGTGTAAGTCAGATAGCCCTGTTCGGCCACGGGGGGGTACAAAGCTAGTATTGCGACTGGAAGGGCAAGTAAGATGAGAGTCCTAACACGCAATTCTTTAGGTCTCCCTGAAGCCAAAAAGTCCTCTTGGTCTGATGATGAGTACGGCTATCATCAGAATGAACGCAAAGGATAGGCCCCACGACGGGTCTAGGACGAGGGTTACGTATTGCTGCACCAAGGCGACCACGTAGGAGGCTATTATGGTGCCTGGGACGCTGCCGATCCCTCCGAAGACGACGACGATAAAGGCTATCGTCAGTGGGGCAGCTCCGACAGACGGAGACAGAAACACGGTGTTGGTCAGGAGGAAACCTGCAATCGCGGCGAGCGCAGCGCCGATTCCGAAGGTTAGTAGGTAGACAGTTTGGGTGTTGATGCCGCAGAGGCTGGCCGCGTCGAGGTCTTGTGCGACGGCCCTCATCCCTATTCCCACTCGGGACCTCTTGAGGAAGAGATACAGGACAGCCAGCGCCCCGATCGCCACCGCGAACTGAATGATCTCTGCGTAGGTGATGACCAATCCGGCGAGGCGAATGTCTCCTACCGCTAGCTCCTCTGTGTACGAAAACCTGCCGCCCCCGAAGATTAGCGTCGCGACACTCTCAAGGACTGTCGCCAGCGCCAGCGTGGCTACGAGGGTCGTAATCAGAGGGTTTGGTTTTCTGATCAGCGGCTTGATTAGCGCTCTCTGAGTGACGACTCCGGCTCCGAACATTATCAATACGGCAGGAATCAGCGCCACGAAAAGAGGGAGCATGAGGTTGGACGTCGGTATCGAGGTTCCAAACAGCCTTGTGGCGCTTGCCGGGGTGTTGAGCCACCAGACGATGTACGCGCCCGCCATGAAGAAGGCACCATGTGCGAAGTTCAGCACCCTGATGGTAGAGTAGATGAGAGTCAGTCCCATCGCCATCAGTGCGTAGAGAGAACCCAGGATGAGTGCGCTTAGAAGCGGAGGAAGGAGAAGCGCGGTATCAACCAAACGACGGCGAACCCCCTATCCACCTAGATAAGCCTGCATCACTTCCTTGCTTTCGAGGACTTCTTTGGCGCTTCCCTGCATCCTCACCTCTCCGTTCTCAATCAGATAGATGCGATCGCAGTCGGCTATCCTCTTCGGACTCTGTTCGACGACCAGGACTCCGACCCCCGTCTTCCTGATTTCAGCTATTTTCCCGTAGACTTCGTCAATCAGGATGGGAGCGAGGCCGGCCGAAGGCTCGTCGATCATCAGGAGTTTTACGTTCTCTGCCATGAGTCCCCTGGCAATCGCGACCATCTGTCTTTCGCCGCCGCTCAAGGTGAGCGCGAGCTGCCTCTTCCTTTCTGCGATGTTTGGAAAGAGCTGATACACCCGAGCCAGGTTACTACCCTTGTTCCGCCATGAAGATTTCGCGAACGCCCCGGCGACCAGATTTTCCTGAACGGTCATCTGGGGAAAGAGCCTAGCTCCCTCGGGGATGTGAATTAGACCCTTTTCGGCCACCTTGTAGGCGGGCATCCCGGTGATGTCCTCGCCGTCGAACGTGACCTTCCCGGAGAAGGGCCGTAAGAGGCCCGATGCTGTCCGGAGGATCGTGGTCTTCCCGTGCCCGTTGCCCCCGATAATGGCCACGTATTCCCCTTTCCTAATCTCAAGACTAAGTCCTTTCAGGACCTGGACCTGGCCGTACCCTGCATGAACGCTCTCAAGAGCTAGCACGGCCGAGTCACCTAGAAGTACCCCTCTCCGAGGTAGACCTTTATCACTTGGGCATCCTTCGAAACTTCCGGAGGCGGACCCTCTGCGATCTTTTCGCCTCTGTGCATCACCATGGCCCTGTCGGCCCACGCGAATATCGCCCTGATGTTGTGCTCTATGATCATGACAGTAATCCCCTGCTCTCTTATTCTTGTAATCAGTTTTAGTTCCTCAGAAACCTCCTGGTTGTTGAGCCCTGCGAGAGGTTCGTCGAGCATCACGAGTTTGGGCCTGACCGCCAAAGCGGAAGCGATCATGAGTTTCTTCTTTCCATTTATGTCGAGGAGGTCGGTCGGGGACTCAGCTTTGTCTGTCAGTCCGACGAACCCAAGGCTATCCGAGACCGTCCTCGTGGCGTCGTGCGAGTTCTTTCCCCCGAACTGAGCGGCAAGGAGGATTTGCTCTTCGACAGTCATAGACCTGAAGAAAGACGGCACCTGGAAAGTTCTGGCCAAACCTAGGTGCGTGATTCTGTGTGGAGGGAGCTTGTCGATTCTATGTCCGTCGAAGATGACGGTTCCCTGGTTGGGCGTAAGGACCTTCGATATTATGTTGAAGAGTGTGGTCTTCCCCGAGCCATTGGGCCCGACTATCGCGAGGATTTCCTTCTCTTTGACGCTGAAGCTCAGATTGCTGACCGCCTTCAACGAACCGAAGCTCTTGCTCAGGTTCGTTCCCTCGAGAATCGCCAATTGTGCGCTTGGGATACTCGAAACTGTGCGCTATTTAACTCGTAGAGTCCCCTTCATGAATTCCAAAATAATTTTCAGAATCCGTTGAGCAGGATGGTTGATGCCGGAGACTAGCCACAGGCACGGCCCGCTACGGGGTGATGTTTGCTCTTGTTGCGGCGCTGACGTTGGCGAAGTATGGGGGCTCCTCGAAGGTCTCGTCGGCGTAGTTGGGCTGGATGCCGTCGGTCGACCAAGCGAATTGGCCGCTCGTGTAGAATGCCTTCGGGTCGTCCTTCATCACCGCCTGCTGGAGCGGACTCCAGTAGGTCTGGTCCGTCTCCTGGAAGCCTGTCTTGGCAATTACCGCTGGGTCGAACCAATAGCTCGATGCCCTTTCGCTGCCAATCAGTATCCTGGTGGGTTTGTTCCCCGGCCTGGTGTAGGGTTTGGGGATGGTCCTTTCGCCGTCCGGTGGCGGACTTTCGCCAATCCTGTTCTTTATCTGATAGGTGACGACCGGTCCTCCCATCGCAAGGTCCAAGTTGAACTTCTCGAACGGCCAGACTCTGACAAGCTGTCCAGGCCTCATCGACCACGGTCCTCCTAAACCTACCGACACGTAGTCCGCACCATGCTCGTCGACGCTGCTGTTGAGGATGGCAGACATCCTCCTGGCCCGGTCACCGGTGAACCCGCCGGCCATTCCGCCGACAGTCAGGCTGTTCCAGGCGAAGTCCTGCGACTGAGCTGAGTCGGCCAGGGCCGGTGCGCCGTTGAACTTGGCCCAGTAGTGAGCTTCGTAGTCGTATCCTCTTCTGTTTCTGAGCAGTCCTCTGCACTCGTGGAAGAGCGACCCAACCGAGTTCTCGCCCGCTAGCGGCAGAAAGTCAGGAATGGACGGGCCATACTGCCAGAAGACGAGGGACGGCAACGGGTCTTGCATGAATTCCTTTAGGAAGGCCGCTTCGTCGGAAGGTGCGAAGTCGGTGTTGAATATGATGTCTGGTGGATTCGCTTTTAGCTGGGCAAGCATCGTGCCGTATTCGACGGTGCCGAAGTCGATATGCTGAGCAAAGCTGTTTTTGTAACCGGCATTATCCATTAACGTCTTGAATGTGTGGAGGATTCTCTGGCCGTACGAGCCAGCTGTCTCGATGGTCGCGTATTTCTTGTTAATCGGTTTATGCTTCCCGTGTTCGATCCAGCCTTGGTAGTTCATGAACAGGTTTCTCGAGTAGTCCTCGTCATGGACGACCCCCATGAACACGTTCCAGTATGGGTGAGTCGGGTACGCCGGGACCTTTCCGTCGTAACCTGGGAAGCCGTTGAAGGTCTTCCACGTGATGTCGGCGCCGGTCGGATATGTCCCGGTCCAGGTTCCGTTCAGCAGGACGTTGCTCTCGTGGAAACCGCTGATGTCATGGTTGATGTAGTAATGGTCGTACTTCGCTGCCTCTGGCTCCTCGGTCGCGTCGACAGTGATGTAGTCGGTGAGGATGAAGTCGACGTTGTCCTGGGAGAAGAGCTGCTTGACCGCCGCGCTTGCCTGCGCAGTGTTCTTGGCGGGAACGTCTATGTTGATGAACTTGTAGCTTGGCGCCCCGTTGGGAAGCGAGCCGAATATCGCGACCCAGTCGTCGAAAGCCATCGAACTCGACTTTATCCCTGAGAGGCCGTCTCCCGCGAAGAGGCCCGTCTCTGGGAACCCTGAGCCGACCACCAGCTGCTTGCCGAAATTCGGGTTAGTGTTTGTGGCCGTGTTGCCGACGGTCGTTGTTTCAGTTGTTACCCCCGGCGAAACACTAGGAGAGCGAAGGACGTAACCACCAGCAAACCCAGCTGCACCGAAGACGACCGCGCCACCGACCAACCCTTTGATGAAGTCTCTCCGTCCCTGGCTCATTCCACCCCCGCCGCTGCCTGTCTGATTGAGTATCGGCTTCTTAGAAACGTTCTGCGCGTCAGTCGGCGCCTCTGCGCCGTCAGACTCCATTACCCCGAGGTAACCTGAGAATCTGATATAAACCTATGCAGTTCCGTTCGCAAATGTGCAGGAAAACCTTTGGTTGGAATTTCCATCTTTTTTCCACCAGGAATTCGTTCGATTGCCTCCCCCCAGGGAAGAAATGCTCCGCCGTCATCTGTGGACTGGTTTTAGTAGAGCCGGGATGAATCCGGAGTGGTCGTAGTTGAAGGCGTCCTTCCTGATTGGCAGGAACCTGAAGGTCGCTCGCTTCCGTTCACTGGTCATCGCGATTGCGGTCGCGGTAGTTGTCGGACTTCTATTTTCAACATTCATGATAGAGCTCGGGGTCGGCCGAAGCACCGAAGTCGGCTCGGCGAGGCTTGGGGCGGACATCCTCCTGTTGCCGAGTCCCCTTCCAATCAACCTCATAATCTACATCCAATGGCCGGACCCAGTCTTCATAACTCCCACGGACGCGGCCGCGCACCTCCAATATCTGCGTCCGAGGTGCATAGACAACAACGGGACTCTTGACGCGGGGATCAGGGCCATACCAGGGGTCGTGGGAGTCTCGCCGCAGGTCTTCGTGGGCACACTGAACAATTCCGGGCGTCCCGTGGCCCTCGTGGGGTTCGACGCGGCCACGGATTTCACAATCTTGCCATGGCTTAGTGCAACCGGCCAGAGTCAGACGAGCCTGGGGCCAGACATGGCGATAGTGGGGAGCGATACAGGATTCAAGGCGGGAGACAG
>DATGVR010000096.1:0-5774 GCA_035300255.1 Nitrososphaerales archaeon | reverse complement strand
TTACTCGACACAATCATTGAAGAAACAGGGCACCGTCCAGACAAAGAAACCCCTTTCGAAGGGCCCCGCGCCAAAGGCGCCCGAACCAGTCCTCTCGCAGGAGGAAGAAGACGCTCTCCTAGCCAAACGCTTCAAGTTCCTGAAGAACGTAAAGGTCAGACTCCCGTTCACGGGCACTCAGATTCCGCCATCATGGAAAGTCCTCGAAAGGTATCCAGTCAACAGCCCGTTTGCATATGCAGTGATTGCTCAAAGCCCGTTACTTTCCAAACGGTACTATCTGGACGAGGTCCCCCTCACCAAGACGGAAGCTGCAATCTACTCCTATCTTCTTGACGCGCTGGAGGCGGAACTCACTGTCCCTAGGGAGCAGGTTAACCCGCGTCAGTATTTCGCGGACCAAGCGAGGAAGATACTTCTCAAATACAACATCCGCGTCCCGGCGGCCTCCTGGTCGAAGATCATCTACTTCGCTGAGCGGGACCTGGTTGGCTTCGGAGTCCTCGATGGGATGATGCGGGACCCCAATATCGAAGATCTTTCGATAGACGCTTTGGCGAAGCCGATGTTCGTGTATCACAAGGGCTACGAGAGCTTGGAGACCAACGTAACGATAAGCGACGAAGAGCAGATGGACAATCTCATCACAAGACTTTCTCACATGGCCGGCAAACACGTGTCAACGGCCTTCCCGATTGTGCAAGGAACACTTCCCGGAAGGCACAGGCTTGTCGCGACCTTCAGGCGCGAGGTCTCTCCCCAGGGGAGCTCTGCAACCATCAGGAAGTTCAGAGAGGACCCACTCACTATCATCGACATGCTCAACTTGAATCTGATGGACTTCAAGATAGCCGCCTACACTTGGTACCTCATGCAGAACAGGGCCACCGCAATTGTGGTCGGAGCGACCGGAGCCGGCAAGACGACTCTTCTTAACGCCCTAGTGACTTTAACAAGGCTCAACACAAAGCTGGTCACCATCGAGGAAGTCCAGGAGATTAACATCCCGCACCTGAACTGGACGTCACTGGTGTCCAGAGAGAGCTACGCCGCTACCGAGGAGAGGGCCGGAGAGGTCGGCCTCTTCGACCTTGTGAAGGCGGCCATGAGGATGAGGCCTGACATTCTCTGCGTCGGAGAGGTTAGAGGCGAAGAGGCCTACGTTCTCTTCCAGGCCATCAGCACTGGCCACGGCGGTCTTTGCACCCTTCACGCAGACGATTCTGCGTCCGCCCTACAGAGGCTCATATCCGAGCCTATGAACGTCCCGAAGGCGTTTCTCCCATTCCTCGACTTGGTCTTCGTAGTCCGAAGGATCGCAGTCCCCGCACCCGGTGGCGGTTTCAGGGCCGTCCGACGCGTCGTGGCCCTTGATGAGGTGGTGGGTCCGGAGGAGGTCTCCAGGTCATTCCGCTGGGACCCGAGGACTGATACCTTCAAGGGTACCTACGACAAGAGCCCCAAGCTCGAGAAGATAGCCAGGGACAACGGTATCACCATGGACGAGATCTTGAGGGAAATCGACAGGCGGGCCCTTATCCTCAGATGGATCCAGCAAAAGGGGATCAGGAACTTCAAGGAGCTTTCCCCTATCCTAGAGCTATACGTCGCAAGGCCGGAAGAGGTTTTCAAGACAGCATCAAGCGAGCTTGAGGCCAAGGGAATAGCCGTCGCGGAGATTCTCGGAGAATACAAGCCCGGCGGTCCTGCCCAGTGAGCTTCCGGATTCGCCTCACCAGAGGAGCCCAGAAGAAAAAGGTCCAGCTAACGGCTTTCGACAGCTTCACGAGGCTGGCTTTCAGAATTTTCTCTTCCCCGTCGACGGGCCTAACACGAAACATCCCTCTTCTAAGAGACAGCATCCTAAGGTCGAATCTAAGGATTACTCCCGAAGGACTCGTATCGGTCGCGCTTTTCGCGACGGTAATCTCAGCGGTTATCGCCTTAATAGGAATCTACGTCGGCTTCGGGATCTACAAGATCCCGTATTTCCTCGGACTCATAGCGGTCGTCCCGCTGATGTTCACTATAGTCATCAATATGCCCAAGGTCAGCGCTTCGTCGAGGGCGGCCGCCATGAACATCGAGTTGCCATTCGTCGTCGGCTACATTTCGGTCTTGGCAGGGGGTGGCGTCGCGCCTCTAGCGACCCTCCGTCGCATTGCGAGCATGAATCTCTTCCCTGCTTCAGCCAAGGAGGCGAAGCGTATTCTCGTGGAGGTCGACGTTTTCGGGCAAGACCCAATTTCTGCAATCGAGCGGGTGGCCAGGTGGAACCCTAGCCGGGTCTTCTCCGAGTTCCTCTTCGGATACACTGCGATCCTGAAGAGCGGGGGGAATTTCATGGCCTATGTCCAGTCAAAGCTCCGGGACATAATGGAGAACAAGGCTGCGACAGTCAAGAGGTCCGCAGACACCACAGGGACAATGGCGGAGGCCTATCTTACGGTCACTGTAATCCTGGGAATGGTCCTCTATACTCTGTACATGGTGCAGACACTCGTCAGTGGGAACCTTTCCGGCCTGACGAATCTGTACTTCTTCGCCTTCATCATCGTCCCGCTTATCTCAGTCGCTTTCATCTGGCTAATTGACTCGGTCCAGCCGAAATGGCCCTACGTCGACTATAGGCCGTACAAGTACTTTCTTTACACACTTCCTGCCGCCGCGATCTTCTTCTTCCTCCCGTTAGGCTTGCACCTTTACCTGAAGACTTCTATCACGCTAATCATGGGGATGTCAGTCCCAGCTTACCAGGCAATGAAGTTCTCGAGGGAAAGAAGGTCACTGGAGAGGATACTCCCAGAGTTCATCAGGGACGTCGCAGAAGGCCGGAAGACCGGACTCTCACCTGAGGTCGCCATCGAAAGACTCGGGTCGAGGCACTACGGCGTCCTGTCGAGGCACGTCAAGAAGATGGGGGCCCAGCTGTCTTGGGGAGTCTCCCTCTCCAAGGTGGTCTCCACCTTCACGGCGGGCGTCGGGAGCTGGATTACGAAAGCCATTGGCGTCCTGCTCATAGAAGTCGTCGACGTCGGCGGCGGTACGATAAGGAGCTTCTCCGACATGGCAGATTTCACGAGGAACATCAACGAAATGGAAGGGGAGAGGAGAGCCGCACTCAGACCTTTTGTCTTCATTACCTACATCGCAGGAATCATGGTCATCATAACGACTTTCATCCTGGTTTATCTACTGTCTGCGCCGGCACTCTCTGGAATCGGGTCTTCTGCCATCCCCCACGTGGACCCCAATACGATCGACGTCCTCCTGACAACCGCCGTCTTTGACTCCTTCGTCATCGGCATAGTCGCGGGAAAGATGGGGGAGAGCGGCATCCCCGACGGTTTCAAGCACTCCATATCGTTAGTTGTGGCAAGCTTGGTCGCCATCTACTTAGCGCGCTTCTTCATCAGCATCCCAGTATAGAGTGCTCGACGAGAGCAATAATTATAAGAGATTTTTTGGGGTGATTGTCAATCGTGTCGAAGGAGCAGCCAGTAGAGTCGGACTTTGAAACGCTGGACTCAAGCTCCGGCAGGCGCCTTGGGAAGGTCGGGTACGGCATCGACGACCCTCGAACCATAATCGAGCTTGGCGTCGCCGGAATCCTTTCGGTCGCCGTGGGCATTTTCATCTCTTCATACACCGCGACCTCAAATCCCCGTGCGGCGGCGACCGCTCTACTTGTCGGGCCAGGCGTCGGGTTCCTCATCCTTGTCGTAGTCACAGCCCTCTATTGGAGCAGCCGGCTGGGAAAGGTCAGGGAGATGACCAAGATTGTCAACGCAATCCCATGGGGTGGGGGAGAAGTGGTCCTCGACCTGGGATGTGGGAGAGGCCTGGCGACGGTGCTCGCAGCCAAAAGGCTCGAGTGGGGCTACGCGCTGGGGGTGGACACATGGTCCAAGGCGCGCATTTACGGCAATGACCCGCATTCCGTATTCGCCAACGCGAGGCATGAAGTAGTCGAATCAAAGGTTGAAGCAGTCAAAGGTTCCTCTGTTCATCTCCCTCTCGCTGACGGTTCGATAGACACAATCCTCTCAGGAGTCGCTATCCACCACCTGGCAAGGAGACGCCATAGGGAAGCCCTCTTCACTGAGATTGCGAGGGTGCTCAAACAGGGAGGGAGGATTGGAATCCTTGATGCCGGAAATGGGCAGGAATATTCGACCTTGCTGGACAAAGTCGGCCTCCGGGATATCGAAATGCACAGGCTCAGGTTCTCCAGCTTCCCTCCGTTCCACGTTGTCATAGCACGGAAGCCGTACGCAGAATGAGGTCGGTTGGAAAACCCATGAATTCTCTTAAGAATACCTCCTCTCATGCCATGGCGTCCATGGGGCCGGTAGTTTAGATTGTTCAGGGGCAAGAAACGGGATGAACCGGTCAAGGATGAAGTCTATGATGTTGACCTGGAGCATGGAGCGGTAACAAGGAAGATCGATGGTTCCAGGGTCATGATGATGGGCTCTCACGGCTGGGCGACCATCGAGAAGGAGCTCGAATCCACATTCATCACTGGCGCAGCCGTGATAATGCAGCGGGTGGGTTACAGTTATGGCCGCGCAATGGGCCGGGCGGCAAGGAACCAGCAGTTACCCCCTGAACAAACATTCGAGCAGATGCAGGCGCTGGCCCGGGAGTCCGGCTGGGGGTTGTTCACGCTGAGCAGCGGGGACCTTTACGGGGGCGTGGCGCGGATAACCGTCAGAGATTGTTTCTTCTGCCTGCATGCTCCTGAGTCCAGTGATAGGGTATGCTATGTCCTCGCTGGGCTGATCGGTGGCATTTCGGATGAGATGATCGGGTCCACCCACAGGGTCACAGAGGAGAAATGCATCGCCAAGGGCGACGCCGTGTGCGAAATACTGATTGAAAGAGTCGGGTAGTCCTAGCGAGGGGCTTATCCGTAAGAGACGAATGGACGCCTAGAAGTCTTGTGGAACGCCTAGAACGCTTAACCTTCTTTGCGTCGGAGGAACTGATGAACTTGAACGAAAGAAGGCGGAGAGACTCGAACCAGATAAAGTACGAGATACTGATGTCTGCGTTGCCGGGCGGACGGAAGACTCACATCATGTATGAATCTGGACTTAATCTGAAACAGCTGAACAGCTACCTCGAAGAGCTCCTAATGAACGGGGCCCTGGAGTTCAGGCTCCAGGAGAAGAGGTACTTCACCACTGAGAAGGGGAGGGCCTTCGCAAGAGCCTTCGACCACTACAGGGAAACGATCGACCAGCTTGGAAAGCAGGAAGTCGCTCTGGCTCAGTTCTTCCCTACAACGGCAAAACGTACAATCGTCGCTCAGTAGGCTAAGTTTTTCTTTCCTAGAGTGAAGTTCTGCTTTACCAGGGCGAAACCGATAATCTTGGCCCAGTAGGAGTAGCCCCTTCCACCATATGAGTCAATTCCTTCGTGGACTCGAGACTAATCGTCCCGTTGAGGCTGCTCTTCAGCCCCTCGTAGAGTCTGAGAATCTGCTTGCCCTTCGTGGTTAGCCTGTAGGTGCTCCTCTTCCCACCCTCTTGCTCCTCCTTGTCCAGCATCCCGCTTCCGGTGAGGAAGTCAAGGTAGGAAGAAAGTACCTTCCAGCTCATGTTGGCCTTGTACAGGATGTGGGTAGGCTTCGTTGGGCCCACCGAAACGACCGCTAAGATATCGCAGACCATTTCCATGGGGGACCGTCTTATCTGGCCAGCCGCGTCGGCGGCCATCCCAAACCCGCTTCCTTGTGTTCTGCTCACGGGCTAGATTTTGCATGGAGG
>DATGVR010000095.1:0-14022 GCA_035300255.1 Nitrososphaerales archaeon | reverse complement strand
TCTGGAGGAGGCACGGAGACGCCTGAGCGATACACCGGCGTAGAACTTCATTTTCTTCTCGAACTCGAATGGCATCACTGCGACGCCGACGGTTGTAGCTCCGCATCCCTGGGCCACAGACGCGACAAGAGGCGCCAGTCCGCTGCCAGTTGCACCGCCAAGACCGGCGACGATGAACACGACCTTTGAACCATTGACCGCATCTCTGATCCTGCCGTGAGAACCGAGGGCAAGGCCTCGCGCCATGGCTGGTGTCAGCTTCTGGTCTACGCGTGACTCCACCAGCACCGTGTCCCTGGGTTCGACCGTCGAGAAGTCTCCTTCGTCGCATGAGATGTAGGCGAACCTGTCGACCTGGAGCGACTTCCTGCTCAGGAGTGAAACAATTTTGATTCCCGCACTACCTATTCCGACAACTGTGACTCCGCCCTTATTTTTCTCAAACAACTCTGGAGGTCACACCTAGAAGATTGTTCGAATAAACAAACCCATCACTCAATATTGTTGACGAGGGAGTAGTTTTTGTTTACCACTTGCCACGTGATATGTTTTTGGCTTTTTCTTGTTATGTTGAAGGCTTTGGGCCCGCGTCCTCTTGGTTGACCAATCTATTGACCAAGTCGTCCATCATGTGCCCGGAGCATTCAACCCGGACTGTCTTGACTCCGTCGACGGAAAGAGAGGCGTCTCTTATGCTCCTCCCGGTGTTCACTGCGGTCGGGCTATAGGCGGATAAGGGCTGGAACTTCACCTTGATTGATCCTGTCGCCATCTCCGAAACCTCGGTGACGATGTTCAGCTCGCCGAGCCTTCTCTTCGTCTCTTCGTCGACTACTTCATTGAGGCGCTCGGTGACGCGCTTCGAGAGTTCGCTGGGCACCGCGAGTCTCCGCGAATTTGTCCAGCCTATATGTCCTTTGGGTTACCAGTGGACCCGAAGAGTCATGGGGTGCGAGGCCTTCACCTCGTCGACCTTCCCCACGCTGGTGTTCTTCGGCACCTCGCCCAATGAGCCTTTCTTCATGGCCCCGTAGATCTCGTTGAGAGCGCGGGCATAGTCGTCGAGCATCTCGACGGGTTCGGACTCGGTCGGTTCGATCATCAAGGCCTCGTGGACGATCAGCGGGAAGTAAACGGTGGGTGCGTGCATTCCGTAGTCAAGAATCGCCTTGGCCATCGTCATGGCGGCCCCCGGAAGTTCGCTCTTGACTGAGACCACGGCCTCGTGCTTCCTTCGCAGGTCTTTTCCGTGGGTGACCGGGAAGGCCTCGGGGTCGAGAGACTTCCAAAGGTAGTTGGCAGCAAGTACCGCAAGGGAAGAAACGTTGTCGAGTCCCGAGGCGCCGAGTAGGCGGATGTACACGTAGGCCCTGAGCAGGACGGCCGAGTTGCCCACGAACCCCTTGAGTTGCCCGATGGTGTGGTCGAGGCCGTAGTCCAGGGTGTAGGCGCCACGTTTGCGCACGATGACTGGTACCGGTAGGTAATCCTCGAGCTTCCGGGTGACACCGACAGGGCCTGCGCCGGGGCCTCCCCCTCCGTGTGGGGTCGCGAATGTCTTGTGAAGATTCAGGTGGACTATGTCAAAGCCCATGTCTCCCGGACGTGCCTTCCCGAGGAGGGCGTTCATGTTGGCACCATCGTAGTACATCAGGCCTCCGACCGAGTGCACGGCGTCGCAGACCTCCGATACTTCGCTTTCGAAGAGGCCGAGGGTGTTGGGGACCGTGAACATCATCCCTGCGGTCTTTTCAGTGCAGAGTTCCTTGACGGCGGAGGCCCGGACCTGCCCTGTTGAGTCCGAAGGGACCTTCACCACTTTGAATCCTGCCATGGCCGCGCTTGCTGGATTCGTCCCGTGGGCCGAGTCGGGAACGATTATCTCGTCCTTTTTCGACCCGCCGTGCTCCCGCAGGTACTTGCGAATCACCAGCACTCCCGCCAACTCCCCCTGGGCGCCTGCGGCAGTGGATAGGGAAAACCTGGACATGCCGGTGATCTCGCTTAGATAGCGCTCGAGCTCGTAAAGAATTGAGAGGAGGCCCTGGACTGTTTCTGGAGGCTGCAGAGGATGTGCCTGCTTGACCGTATCGGACGACGCTATGAACTCTGAGACTTTCGGGTTGTACTTCATCGTGCAGCTCCCAAGAGGGTACATCCCGAGCTCGACGGAATAGTTCATCTGCGAAAGACGGTTGAAGTGTCTGAGGACCTGGAGCTCGGAGAGCTCGGGGAGGTCCAAGGAATCGCGCCTCATCCCAGCGGGGATGAACGAATCTGGGTCCTTGGTTCTGGCCATCACCTTTGGGTCCGAAGGCGCGAGCATTCCGACCCTTCCCTGCCTGCTCATTTCCTTGAGCAGGGGTTCGTCCCAGACAGCCTGCCTGAACCTAGGCACGCTTGAGCGCCCCCTCGAGTGCGTCTGCCAGCTTCTCGATATCGTCTGATGTGTGGACTTCCGTGACACAGAAGAGGCCGGCCTGCTCCTTAATCCCGAATTTTTTGTCCAGGGGGTAGCCGGCGAGTATTCCCTTCTTCGCCATCTTTCCGAAGACAGTGTCGGCCCTGGCCTTCTTGTATGAAACTACGAACTCCTTGAAGAACGAACCCCGGAAGTGCGGGGACTGCACCCCCGCTACTTTGGAAAGCCGTCGGGCAGCGTAGTGGGAATTCGAAATCACCGATTCGCCCAGCTTTCGAAATCCTTCCTTCCCGAGGAGGGAGAGGTAGCTCGCCGCGGCCACGGCCATCAAGGACTGATTGGTGCAAACGTTCGAGGTCGCGGCTTCCCTACGAATGTGCTGCTCCCTCGCCTGGAGGACCATCGCGAAGGCCTTCCTTGATGGGTCGGCTACTGTCGTGGTGATTCCGATCAGCCTTCCGGGCATGCTCCTGGCCAGCTTCACGTCCTTGACTGCAAAGATGCCGAGATGCGGCCCGCCGTAGTTCATGGCAATCCCGAGAGGTTGTCCCTCCCCGACTACGACGTCGGCACCGTAGGCACCGGGCTGCTTGATCAGGGAAAGCGAAATGGGGTCGACACCCACCATGGCGAGGGCGCCAGAATTGTGGGCGACGGAGGCAATTTCGTGGGCCCGATCCTCGATGACTCCGAAGTAGTTCGGGTTCTCGAAGTAGAAGCAGGCTGCGTCCTCCTTCGATTTCCGTTTGAGGTCGTCAACGTCGACGGTTCCTTTGACAGGGTCGAACCCTATGGTGTCAAATTCCATACCCATGGGCTCGGCGTAGGTGCGCATGACCGCGAGCCTGGCAGGGCCAATGTTTCCGGCAACCAGGGCCTTCTTTCTGCCCGTGACCCTGCCTGCCATCCGGACGGCCTCCCCGGCGGCCGAGGCCCAATCATAGAGAGAACTGTTGCAGGCCTCCATCCCGAGGAGGTCGCACATCAGGCTCTGGTACTCGAACAGGGCCTGGAGCATCCCTTGGCTCACCTCAGCCTGATACGGAGTGTAGCTGGTGTAGAATTCCTGCCTTGAGACTATTGACTCGACGGCGGCGGGGACATAATGAGGCCACACCCCTCCCCCGAGGAAGCAAAGGGAAGCTGGCGGTGTCTTGTTGAGGCTCAGCCGCGAAGTGACGTCCCGCCTGACTGTATACTCCGACCCCCCTTCCGGAATCTTCAGCTTGCGCCCGAGTCTGACCTTGGTGGGTATGTCACCAAAGAGCTCGTCCACAGAAGCAGCTCCCACTTTTCGGAGCATCTCGGAGACAAGAGAATCGCCGAGGTTAGGAAGAAATGGATGGCGAGCCTCTTGACCTTTCATCTTTCATCGGCCGAAAAACGCTTAAAATAAGAACCTAGCGGCGCTGGGATAATCACTTGAGGCGTTTAGTTTCAACGGTTCTGTTGCTCTTGCTTCTCACGGCTCTGGTCCCGGCCATGCTTCCGGCTCACGCGCAGACGTCCCCCAGAATAGACGTCAAAAGCCAGTACATTATTGACAGGTATGGTTTCGCGACAATCAACGAAACCGTCAAGTTCACGAATAACGGTACGTCCGCCGTCCAGGTACCCAGCCTGAGTTTCGGAGTAGGGAACCTGTCGGGCAAGGTCGCAGGCTACAATCTTACCGGAAGGGGATTCTCCCTAGGAACTCCGGCATCGCCGGGTGGGCCCTTCAGCGTCAGCGGAGGTTCGCTGCAGGCGGGCAACTCGACAAGTTTCGTGCTTAGTGTTCTAATCAACGGGGTGGTCTCGACTGCGAAGAATGGGAGTCTTCAAGTCCTCACGCTCTCGTCCCCCGCGATAAGCAACACGGTGGACAGGCTGGTCGAGGTCGTGAATATGCCCGCTTCGACGGCGTTCAGGTCTGCGCCTGTAGGGCTGAAGGCGAACCTTGGCGGGACCAACAACACATACTCTGCCAGCTTCACCAACGTCGCGTCCCAGTCGGCTCAGACCTCGGTAAGGGCCATCGCGAAATCTACCAATCAGGACTTCCATCCATTGCGGGTGTACGGCGCCTCCAGAGTGATCTCTGCAAGTTCCACCGGGAGCCCGCTTTTGACCGACACAATCAAGTTCGGGAACCAGGGGACCACGGCACTCACAGGCCTCTATGTGTACGCCCTGGCGCCGTCGAACGCGAGGGTGACCATTCTCGCTTCGGCTGATCCACGGCTCATCAATCCGTACACAATCCCATTGACGAACGGAGCCATCGACCTCTCCCTGGTGGCAGTTGGATACCCGACCAGCGGAGTCCCGGCCGGGGCCAACTATACCATCTCCTACCAGTACGCGCTCGGTTCGAGCTACTTCTCCGTCTCAGGCGGCCAGGTCAAGATATCCATGCCCCAGAGGCCCCCGATCAAGGCCTTCGTCGACTCATACACTATCTCGCTCGCACTACCGCAGGGGGCGAGCGTGCTTCAGGGGGCGCCGGGCCACTCGACCAACGTGTCGCCCTGGCAGAGTGGGCACGCCCAGGTTGCTTACGCGCTGACGATAGGGTGGGCGATTGACTCCGCGGTCCCCGCGGCATCGGCAATATTCGTCCTCTTGCTCCTGGGATTTTTCGTTGCAAGGACGACCACAGCAGAGGAGGAAGTGGCGGAAGAAGAAGAGTCATCGGGCGAACTCGCGTCGACGATGATAAAGGCCTTCGACGAAAAGACGAACCTGATCAACAGTCTCTGGCCGGAGATCGAGGCCAAGGACCCCAACGAGTTGGAAAAGGCATACTTCGACGAGCTCAGGGGAAGGCTGGACACGTTCCGGAGCCGGGCCCTGCAGCGGCTGAACGAAGTG
This sequence comes from Nitrososphaerales archaeon, assembly GCA_035300255.1. GTDB lineage: Archaea > Thermoproteota > Nitrososphaeria > Nitrososphaerales > Gagatemarchaeaceae > UBA183. The sequence goes on along the minus strand of DATGVR010000095.1, from coordinate 8,747 downwards.
AGGCAGAAGGCTGCAAGCCAGAGGTTTGCCGAGGTCGTGAACCAGATACAGGCGACCGAAAGGGAGGTCGACAGGGCGGCCAAGGACAAACTGAACCTCTACCAGCAATACTACCTCAGGCAGATGCGTAAGGAGGTGTACGACAGGTTGCTCCCGCAGTACACCAAGAGACTGGAGAGAGCCCTCAACCAGCTCTCAGATGAGCTCCACACCGTGCAGAGAGAAGCGAAACTCCTCTAGTAACCTGGCGGCAGGCGGGGGCAGATTTATGAGGCGGGAAGGGATGAAATGAAATATGGAAGAAAAAGTGGAGAAATTAGTGATAATCGGATCGGGGCCCGCCGGGTTGACAGCTGCCATTTACGGGTGCAGGGCAGACCTCGAGCCTCTGGTCTACATGGGGACGAAGTATGGGGGCCAGTTGATGCTGACCAGCGATGTGGAGAACTTCCCTGGGTTCCCGGACCCTGTGCTGGGGCCCGACCTGATTGCCAGGATGAAAGGCCAGGCAGAGAGGCTGGGGGCCAGACTCGTCCAGGACGATGTTGTAAGGGTCAACTTCAAGAAATATCCGTTCGAGGTCTACACCGAGAGTGGGGCTGTCAAGGCTCTCACTGTCATTGTAGCGACGGGAGCCACCCCCAAGCGGCTTAACCTTGAGTCCGAGCTCAAGCTGATGGGGAAGGGTGTATCCAATTGTGCGGTCTGCGACGGATTCTTCTTCAGAGGAAAGAACGTCGCCGTGGTGGGCGGTGGCGACACTGCCATGGAGGAGGCCACGTTCCTGACCAAGTTCGCTGACAATGTGAAGGTAATACATCGAAGAGATGACCTCAGAGCGAGCGCGGCGCTGAAGAAAGAGGCTTTCTCCAACCCCAAGATCGGTTTCGTCTGGGACACAGTCGTAACGGATGTGCTCGGCGACAATAAAGTCAAGGGGATAAAGACGAAGAACCTGAAGACAGGAAGGGAGGGGGAGATGCAGGCGGACGGTCTCTTCGTGGCCATCGGCTACGATCCCAACACAGGGATATTCAGGGGCCAGCTGGAATTGGACCCAAAGGGGTACGTCGTCGTGAAGAATGGGACTGAAAGCAGCGTCCCCGGGGTGTTCGTTGCTGGTGATGTTCACGACTTCCGCTACAGGCAGGCCGTCACCGCTGCTGCCGACGGATGCAAGGCCCTGCTCGACGCCGAGAAGTTCGTAAAACAGAAGCTCGAAGTAAAACTCGTCAGTTGATTACAGAGACGAAGCGGTCCTCGGCGAAGGACTTGCTGAGCGGGCCCACTATCGGGGTTTTGTTGCCGCAGAACTTGCACCTGTTCTTTGCGTCGAGGTTGTACTCAAGGATTTCGTAGCCGTACCTCTTGATCAGGACCTTCTTGCACCCTGGGCAGTAAGTGCTCTCGTCGGGGTGGCCTGGGACGTTGCCTATGTAGACGTATTCGAGGCCCGATTTCCTCCCGATCTGGACATGTTTCTCGAGGGTTTCGACCGGGGTCCAGGGGAAGTCCATCATCTTGTAGTCGGGATGGAACCTGAGGAAGTGGATCGGGGTCTCGGGGCCGAGGTTGTCATAGACCCAGCGGCAGAGATGCTCCGCAGCCTCCAGTGAGTCCCCGACCCCGGGGACGATGAGGTCGGTGATTTCCGTGTGGACTTTGCCTCGACGTTTTACCTCCAACATGGTCTGAAAAATCGGGTCGGCGTCGGGGATTCCGATGTAGCTGCGGACGAACTTGGTCTCCCCGCTCCCCTTGAAGTCGACGGTGATGCAGTCTAGGAAGTCGTCCATCATCGCGACCGCCTCCGGCGTGTCATAGCCGTTCGAGACGAAGATGTTGAAGAGGCCCTTGGACCTCGCTATCTTCCCGACGTCTCGGGCGTACTCCATGAAGATTGTAGGCTGGTTGTAGGTGTAGGCCAGCCCTTCGCAGTTGTAGGCGAGTGCTTGGGCGACCATGTCATCGGGGGTGGCCTCCACCCCTTCGATTTTCCTCCTTTGGCTGATGTCGTAGTTCTGACAGTTGCTGACTGCTGCGAAGCTGGCGCAATACGAGTGGTCTCCCTCAATCTCGAGATTGTAGACGTTGCCAGAGTATGACTCGAAATCGATTGCGCGGATTGGAACCAAATTGAACTGCTCTAACTGGATGACTTTGGTTGCTGGGATGTCCGAACTGCCTCCAGTTCTTAGCATGATCCGCGTCATGTAGTCATTGTGGCGCCGCACCGTCCTCCCTTCGATGACGTAGGTGGGATTGTTCTGTGCAGTGTAGAAGCGTGGAAGCAGACCTAGGCGAGATTCGACGTACCAGACACCCAGAGTCAACTCTCGAGAGACTGAAGTTGTTCCATGCCATGACTGCTCTTCATGGCCTGTGGTGTAACCGCCACCTCGCATGTATCCTTCCAGGAAGGCTCTGAGAACATCCTCGGACGATTGGTGTAGGAGGAATTTCGGAACTTTCTTTGAATATTTGTCGGGACCTGCGACTGCCTTGAAGAAGACAGCAAGGGGGCTGTTGCCAATGCTTAGTCTCGTCTCTGGGCCTTGGTGAACGTAAGACACCACGGCACCAAACTTTGTCCGCAAAAGATATTCAGTTCTGTATATCAATTCGTGCTCGTGGGCTCCGAAGCTGAAAGTGACCACCCAGCTGTTGGCTCTATTCTTGAAACGGGTGGCGGAGCCTTCGGCGCAATAGATTCCAAGCAGTTCGGCAAATTCAGAGTCCAGGATTATGTTCTTGGGGATGCCCTCGCTCCTCGACATCCCGAATCTCAACATTCCGCCTTCCTCCTTGATGGCCCACACTGAATCGCGTTTGCTCTTTGTCTTAATCGCCAAAGCCTCCTCCTTTAGAATCTGCATTGTGTCAATGTGCCTTGTCGTCAAAGGCTCCACAAGTTTCGGAATGGCCAGCAAATCGTCAGGTTTCAGCTCGTCGGCTCTCTTCTTGGATAGTACACCCTTCAGCTTATCGTAGACGAAAATGTTGTGATTTGGAGTGCATCTGATCTCGGGCAAATAGAAAGGACGAATCCGGATCATGTTACCTGCGTATGGGTGACTGAAGACCTTCAAAATCCTCCTAAACGTGCCACTATGGGCCAGTGCCTGAATCTCCCGTCTGGGCAGTCCAATTTCACCGGTATGAGCTGAGTTGTCGTAGATTTCTCCGATGGTCTTGATCCCTTCATTGGTCACTATGGGGGTTTCAGGCGAAAAACAATATTTGCAGAGCCAGTTGCAGCCGCTCGTAGCCAGGGAGAATATCTTGGAGCCTGGCCGGTAGTGCACCACCGGCTTCTTTTCGATGGGGTCGATGTGACCTGCCATTACTCTGCCGTAGACCAAAAGGTACAGCTTTCCGCCGACTACTCCCCTTACACCGCAGAGGCCGACCTGACCCTCGCCAATCTGGCAGAGCCTAGCACACGCGGTGCACTGGACCTTGCCGCTCGGCAGGTCGCGGTAGAGCTCAGCTACTTTTCCCGTTGGCTCGGTCAGTCTAGGAGCGACAGACAAGTCTTTGAACGAAACACGCATCTTGCCATTTAAGTTTGCAGAAGACTTGAGGTTGGTTTTGCCGCCATGAGAACGATGGTTTCTGTAAATAGTTATAACATATGTTATGATGACGCCGAATTGAGGGTCGATTCATGGTAGATTTGCTTGAACTTGTGCTCCTGGGGAGCGTTGCCGGCTTTACGATCTTCTTCGGTTTGCCTGTTGCCCTTCTTGGAATCGGGGACAAGATTAGGGGATTCCTAAATGCCTTCGCTGTCGGGATACTCCTCTTCCTGATTGTCGACGTTTTCAGTCACGCCTGGAATGTAACGACCGCCTCCGCAGTCGCAGCGTTCCATGGTGGGGGGTCCATCGGGCCCGCCGTAACCTACCTAGCCCTAATGTTCGGAGGAATCACCGTGGGCCTGCTCGGTCTTGTCGTCTACGAGAGAAGATACATGGGGAAGGTCCCGGACGCAGCCTCGCCGACCAAGCTCGCCACTATGACTGCGTTGGGTATCGGAGCGCACAACCTCAGCGAGGGTCTTGCCATTGGCCAGGCCTACCTCGGAGGGCTCATAGGCCTCAACACTGGTCTTGCATTCGTCTTGGTTGTGGGCTTCGCGGTTCACAACGCCACGGAAGGATTCGGAATAACGGCACCCCTCACAGGCCTCAATCCCAAACCCAAGGTCTCGTTTCTAGCGAAGGTCCTTTTCATCGGGGGAGTGCCCACGCTTCTGGGGACGCTATTGGGGAGCGTTTCGTTCTCGCTTGAGGCTTACATCTTCTTCCTGGCGCTGGCCGGCGGAGCGTTGGTCTATGTCACCATGCTCTTGTTCAACACTGGACGAAGGAAGTACAGCAGCGGCCTGATGATGGGGGGCATATTCCTCGGGCTGTGCCTCGGGTTCCTGACAGACCTGATTGTGAGCCTCGGTGGAGTCTAGGGCAGGTAAGTCTGCCCTAAACACTCAAAAAGGGCGCGCGCCAGGAGACTGTGAAGAGGTTATGTCCCGCCGATATATCGGATGACGATAAGGCAGGAATCGCACGTCCCATAGCGAAAGCACTAAACCAAAACCAACGGCTGATTCTCGAGCGTCTTTCAGAGTCTGACGGCAGGCCTAAGCCTATTTCGAAGAATATTTTTGTGATAGCCCGGCTAGGGGCTACACCCAATTAGGTTCGAATCCATTCGTGGCACGAAAGTCCCTGACCGGGACTTTACAGTCTAGGTAGGCGCCCCAACAAGCAAAGAACCGGGTTGAAATCCCGGCGACCGCACTGCATTTGTGGCCACCCTGCGACTGCGAACAAAGCGAAGTCTTAACTAGATTCGGGGCTTGATTCCTGAAGAATCTCAGATGTGGGCGTTATGTCGGGCTTAGAAACTCGTTGTCAACAGGTTCAATGAAAGAGAGAGCAGGAGCCTATTTGAGCTCATAAGAGGTGCTCTGAGACTGCCTGAGAACGCTAGCATGTTGGAACTCGGCGCTGGCAAGGGCGGGTTATCGCTTCTACTCTACAATCACTACAAACCGACCAGATGCATGGTGACGGATTACGACCCTCTCCAACTTGGAGAGGCGAAGTCCTACTACATCAATAAACTCGGAAGCATTCCGGTAGGTCTCGAATTTCGAGTAGCAGATTCCTTGAACCTCCCATTCGAGGACGGGAGTTTCGACGTAGTCTTCGCGTCGCATATGATCTGAGCGGAAACCCAGGTAGTCTGAGTAATGCCCTGTACAACTCGTTCAACCTCGAAACCGCAACGGTTCGAGCCCGTCATTTGGTACCGAATCCAGCACCAAAAACGCTCCGACTCCCGTCGGGCCCGTGAAGACTCTCCGGAAGGGCCCCTTATCCTCCTCCACTGTTTACTTTTCCAACTTGGCTCAGTTCGAGGGGGGTTTCCGATCTGAGCGCCTCCCTCTCCCGGTAGTAATCTAGCAATCTCGCCAATCCTAGCTCCAAAGTGATTCTTGCCTTGAATCCCAGTGCATTCACGGATTTTTTCGTGTCGGCAAGCGTCTCTGGAGGGAAGGTAGGTGGCGCAGGCGCATAGGGGACTTCGAAACTCTTCCCTGTGAGTTCTTCGATTTTCTCTTTTACCTCATTTAGCGAATGGCTCACGCCTGAACCAACGTTGAAGACTCCAGACCCGTGGTAACATGCTGCCTCGACGAACGCCTCCACGACGTCCTCTACATCGATGAAATCCCTCGACGCCCTCCCGTCACCATAGATGACCGGACCATCGTTCCCTGCGGCTGCTAGGGCAAGCCGGTTGACAATGTTCGCATATCTGCCCTTCACTTCTCCTCCCATCCCGTAAACGCAGAAGAGCCTCAGCGCTGCCACCTCGAGGCCGTACTGCTTGTTGTAAAACTCTGACAGCCGTTCCATTGCAATCCTTCCTTCAGTGTATAGGCCGGCAACCTTCGGAACCATGTCCTCCTTGTGGGGAGTGGGGAGGCTGTGGTATACGGAGGAAGTTGACGCGGCCACTACTTTGGCTTTGGTTTTGAGTGCGAACCTGAAGACTGCGATTGCCTCTTGCACCACCTCGGCCATTCTGAAATGGTCTTCTTTGTAATACGCTGAAGCGGCATACATGCCCAAATGAAAGATCAGATCCGGCCGGAATCTTATTTGATCAATATCCTTCGAATCTAGGTGGATGAACCTGACCGGCTGGTCTCTCAAACTTTCAATTGATCCAGAATGAAGGTTGTCGACTACTACGACTTCGTTGGAATATGCCAGTCGCTTAGCTAGTCTGCTCCCGATAAAGCCAGCCCCACCAGTCACCACGATGGTCTTGCCCTCTATCTTGGATTTCACGGGCTACTCCTCTGAAAGACACCTTCGAGTGATAGACTCAAGAGGTAATTAGGCGATGTTCTTCTCATGTGAGATTGGTTCCCTTCTACAGGATAAAACGGATGCGCACCACCAACAGCTATTGAAAATGTAGAATCAGGTACTTGATTTCGAAGGGTCTTTTCCTGGTCGAACAACAAATTCGTCAGCCAGTAAATAGGTAACCGAACATATGCAATTGTGCCATTCGATGGCATCAAACATATTCGATGATTCACTCCAATGCATGAGCCCCCAACCCGAAAGGGCCTGAGGTAATCCATAGAGATCAAGAGTGATGACTGATAGGAGATTTCGGGCCTTTTCGATTACATTCTCCTAAATCATGTTATTATTTCTGTCATGCGATACCTTGGCATTGACTGTCAAGCACCATTCAGTGGCGTAAATCCCACATCTGGATGAAGCAACATGAGAACCCGAATCTAGATAAAGCTGGTGAAGTCTAATCACTCTCAGCTTGACTGAGGGATTGGCTGCTTCCTCATTTGGGTCTCGAACAGTCGGTAAAGCTTAGCCACATTCTTCGTCATGTCGAAGCGCTCTTCGATGACGCGCCGCCCACCCGCTGATAGCTGGGACCTCACTTCGCCGTCGTTGAGAAGCAATTCGAGGGCGTCTGCAATGGCCTTCGGGTCCTTCGATGGGACGAGGAGGCCGCTCCTGCCGGTCTGTACCATCTCCTCCATCCCCGGTATGGATGTGGTGACCACAGGGACCCCGACCGCCATAGCCTCTTTGACTACGTTCGGGAGCACGTCCCTGTCTTCGTTGCTGGCAACCACCGGGGCAAGACAGAAGACGAACGCATTGCGGTAGTGGAGTATCAGCTCATCCTGCGCGAGGGCTCCTACGAGGACAACGTTGCCGTTCAGGCCCAGTGAATTGACGAGTTCTTCTAGACCCCTCCGCATTCCACCGTAGCCGACTATCTCGCACTTGAATGGTGTACCCCTTTCTTTTAGCAGCCCGCAGGCCTGTAAGATGTACGGGAATCCTTTCTTTTCTACTAACCTTCCGACTGAGAGAATGAGATGGTCCCTCGGCTCAGAGTTGCGAACTTCGAATTTGCTAAGGTCCAGGCCGTTGTATACCACGTGCACTTTAGTTGACGGCAGTGCCGGCCATGCGTTGAGGATGTCCTCCTTCGTCCTCCTGCTTGCGACGACGACGAAGCTCGCCCTGTTTAGATTCCTGAACAGACCAGGAGAACGAAGCCTCCCCTCCGCGTAGACGTCCTTCGCATGGCAAGTCATACTGTAACGCAGACCGAGCAGGACGCTCGAAATCATGGCTATGGTAGTCGGGGATGTCGAGAAATGTGCGTGAATGTGACTGGTGTTGCTCCCTTCCAACCGGCGGGCCACCAAGCCTGCAAGTAGCCAGTGCCTGACCGCCCTGGTGCTATGGCGCCTGAACATTATGCTGAATGAGCGAATCCAGCGGCTTGGATAGATGAACATAAAGTGGCCCTGGGCCCTCAGAAGCTGTGGGAGATCGGGCCAGATGGACTCGGGCAGGTAATAGACCGGCGCTCTGATAAATCGAGCGTGTTTGTGGGTCTTCGTGTCGGCATAATGGATGGAGACAATCTTGATTCTCAGGCCCAGCTCTTCTAGGGCCAGGATCTCGTTCAGGATGAAAGTCTCTGAGAGGCGTGGATACCGCTTCAGAATATAGGCTACGCTCTCCCGAGAGGGGACATTTTCAGCATCGATGGGCCGCATCTGTCTTCAACTTCCGGGTTTAGTGGAGACCGGCATCTTGCGGGTTCCGCTCGATTCCCGCGGTCTTGAGAATTTTCTGCAACACCGAATCCCAGGTATGTTGACGAAGCACCTTCGCCCTGGCGGCTAAGCCGACCTCCCTCCGAAGAACTTTGTTCCAGATCAGTTCCAGCACGACCGAAGCAAGAGCTCCCGCGTCTCCGGGAGGAACCAAAAACCCGTCCACCCGGTCCACGATTAGGGCGCGGAGATCCCCCACCCTGCTCACCACAGGGGGCACTCCTGCGGCCATGTATTCGAAGACCTTCATAGGAGAGAAGTAGAAACTCCCATCGTCCGGGTACGGTGCGAGCCCAACGTCCATGGATGCGATTAGCCGGGGGACTTTGGCCGGCTCTACTGCTCCAGTGAAGTCACAGGACTTGGAAAGCCCTCTCTTTGCGAGACCATCAATGAGCCTCTGTTTCTCTGGCCCTTCGCCCACGACCAGAAGCCGAGTCCGAGGACACTTGTCACACACTAGCTCATAGGCCTCCTCAAGTGTCTCGAGGCCGTGCCAAGGCTTTAGGGAACCAACGAACCCCAAGGTGAATGCGCCGTCGGGTGCCGGGAGCGA
>DATGVR010000094.1:0-1507 GCA_035300255.1 Nitrososphaerales archaeon | reverse complement strand
CTAGGAATCTATAGGCGAATCACCGAGGAGTGCATGGCTCTGCCTGGTTACATGGGGAAGAAGACCCCCTCTGAGACCTTCGCCGGTGCAGTGGCCACCTACAGCATCGAGCACCTCCTCCCCGATGGCAAGGCGATACAGGGCCCCGACTGGCACTCTGACGGACAGAACTTCTCGAAGCCCTTCGACATAGTTTTCGTCGACCGAGAAGGCAACAAGCAGTATGTGTGGCAGAACACCTGGGCGATCTCCACGAGAGAGATTGGTGTCATGCTGGCGGTCCACAGCGACGATAAGGGGGCCGTGGTCCCTCCAAAATTAGCGGCTGTCCAAGTGGTCCTGGTCCCCATCCTCAACGACGAGAACAAGCAAGCTGTCCTGGGTGAAGCGAAGAAGCTCATGGACAAGCTCAAGGAGTTCAGGGCCAGGCTTGACGACCGGGACCATCTAACCCCAGGACGCAAGTTCAACGAATGGGAGCTCAAAGGAATCCCTCTTAGGGTCGAGTTCGGGCCGAGAGACATGAAGGACCATCAGGCCGTTCTGGTGAGGAGAGACACCGGGGGCAAGAGGACGGTGAAGGTCGACGACCTTGGCTTCGAAGTCGGAAAAGAGCTGGACGCCATCCAAGAAAACCTCTTCCGAAACGCCTCGGAGACATTGTCCAAGAACACGCACGAAGCAGTTTCCCTACCTGAGCTGAAGAAGATAATGGCAGAGAAAGGAGGAATCGTAAGGATTCACTGGTGCGGGATGGAGGAATGCGAAACCAAGCTGAAAGAAGAAGCCGGAGGGAAGATACTCAACATTCCCATTGACCAGAAACCTTCCAAGGCAAAGTGCATCGTCTGCGGCTCCGATGCCCAATTCATAGTGAACTTCGGGAAGTCCTACTAGCGGGGTTGACGTCCCGGGGATGCCTCTTCGAGCTCCGGGTGATCTCGTGGTCTTGGGCGCCATAAACTGGGACACTACCGTGTTCGTCAAAAAGTTCGCGGGGCCCGGGGAGGAGGTCCCCGTCAACTCAGTTGAGGAGTCACCCGGCGGGAAAGGGGCCAACACCGCGGTGGCAGCCGCGAGGATACTCGGGCCGGACAGAGTTGCAATCATCGGAGTCCTCGGAGACGACGCGACGAGCGTCAGACTTCGAAGAAGCCTGAGGGCCGAAGGGGTAACAGACGCTGGCATAGCCATCGTGCGAGGAACGCCCTCAGGGAGGGCCTATGTCGTGGTCGACGGACTCGGGGGAAAGGTCATTCACACATTTTTCGGAGCCAATGAAAAATTGAGACCTGACCACCTTCAATCATCGGGCGCGAAAAGGGCCCTGTCATCTGCCCGGACAGTCCTCGTCATGGACGTCCCTGTCCCTGTTGCTCTCGCGGCCGCAAGGAAAGCGAAGGAGATTGGGACCTCTGTGGTCTATAGCCCAGGAGTGCGGAGCGCCCTGGGGGTGGGGTTGCTAGAAGAAGTGCTAGGGCTCGCAGACGTTCTTGTCATCGACAGG
>DATGVR010000093.1:0-6335 GCA_035300255.1 Nitrososphaerales archaeon | reverse complement strand
TCATCAGCAAGGGTCTTAGTTTCGATGACTCGGGGCAGAATGCCTTCTTCAATGCAAGCCTGACGTTCAAAGGTCCGTAGGGCCTTCGATGAACATCAGTGTTTTAGATAATTACGCAGAAGTGACAGAGCCAATCCCCTTCTTCAAATCACTTCGATTTCGTAGAATGCTTGTAGCACTCGAGACTGTGAAAGGAGTGGCGTAGTCAAGAAACAATCGAAGGTAAAGGAGGCTGTCCCAATTACCAGCGACTATCGCTGACCCCTGGTTGAAAAACACGAGCCACGACCCGACAATGGAGCAGAGGATCAACGCTCTTTTGAAATCAGCTCGGCCATAAGCCAGAGTCATGGGGGGCTTCTCTCCTGCACAGTCCTGATGGAGCCCACAGGACTGTCAGAGTCGACCTGAACGTCACAAATCGAATTAATCTGAGACCCTGGGTGCAAGGAAGTACCAGAGCTTCGCCCCTTGGTCGTTGAGCTTCAGCATCAGCCTGATGGGCTTCTTCGCGCTGTACTCGACCTCCACTGTGTCGGCGACCCCGCCCAGCGCCTTCAGAATCCCGATGATGTAGTCGACCGAGTACGTAGCCTTACTGTCCGCCCCTACCTGAAGTTCAAGGACATCGGCATCGTTCTTCGCGATGCTGATCTCCGCCTTGCCGACATCTGATTTGCCCGAGAAGGTGAGCTTCTCCTTCGAAGCCTGAATCGTCACCTGGTCCGCCACCACCGAGATGTCTCCGAGGACCTTCTCCAGGAAAGTCTTGGTGAGCGTCGCCTTCACATCGAACTCCAGCTTTGGGAGCGGCGCCGCCCCTGCAGTGCTCTCGATCAGGTGGATGGTGAACTCTCGCTTGTATCCGTTGCTCAGCCTCACCGCAATTGCATCCTCTTCAGTGGAGGCGATCTCCACGCTGTCCTTGGTCTCGGACCTGCCGACGAGTTTCACAAGGTCTTCGACGCGAACGCTGAACTTGAACGGCTTGTCGCATTCGTACGACGAGAAGCTCGAATTGGGAAGGGTAAGATCAACGAGCGCCACATGGGACGGGTCCATGGCCCTGAAGCCCAGGCCCTCGCTGTTCGCCTCGAAGGTCGCCTCCTCGACCAGAGTCTTGACGGCAGCGGCAATCGCTTTCCACTCTTGTGCAGTTGCAGTCTTGGCTAGGAACAACTGACTGTGGCCTTCTCGCAGGCTTTTCGGGGACGGATAATAAGCCTTGGCTGTCGAAATCTAAAATCGCAACGATTTCGCCGAAACTGTCCCGCGCTACTCCTGCCACCAAGCGCTCAGGTTGCGCTTGAGTTCGCCCATCATCCCGGGCGGGGGCTCGAACTTCAGGGTGTACGTCTTCCCACTTGGAGATAACTGCGCCATCGCAGAATGGATGTTCGCGAGGAATCTCATGACAGCTTCGGGGTCGCTCCTCCATTTCCGCTCAATCAGCCGGACCTCGCTCCTCCTGTGGAACGACGGAGGGATTTCGAGCATGGAGTTGAGCGCTGACCTGGCTCTGATGTCATCATTGCTCATTATCCCAACCGTGAAGTTCCAAGCGCTCCGATCCTTCGGCTTAGCTCCCATGTTGACGACCACATGACCGTAAAGCAAGACCCCCTCTGCGGGGTCGAACTTGCGGAGCATCACATAGCACGAGGCATCTCCATCCACCCCATCCTCAGACGGGAGGTACCAAAGTCGGAACCTGTCGGTGAGCGCGTTCCACTCCCCTCTGGCAAGCCGGCCCAGGTCGATGTCCAGGGGCGAGAAGGGGACTGAAGCGACGAACGAATACACTCGAGTCCCTGCGCCTCGCAGGTAGGTTTCGAGTGGGACCCTCATGACAAATGTTGATTCGTCCAGGGCACTTAACGACCAATGTCGGCGGATTCCTTATTTGCCCGGAGCCGAGGGAATCGAAGGAAATTGAACGAAGGGACAAAGGCGTGGCTGCGCAATGCCTACAAAGAATTCTACTTCCGAAGTCCGGAGTCGATGGAGTTCCCCGACGACGTCGCATCAAGGGAGTTCGGATACATCCCGTTCGGGGGCGGAATGGTCAGGCACCTCTCCTTCAAGAGCAGGGGGGAGGCACTGGCAGAAATCCTCAAGCAGTCTCCATCGTCTGTCTACTGCTCGAACGCACGATACGAGTTTCCCACCAGACCCATAGATGAGAAGGGCTGGCTGGGGGCGGAGCTTATTTTCGACATCGACGCCACTGACATTCCCACTCCCTGCAAGAAGGGCCACGACCTCTGGTACTGCGAGAAGTGCCACGCATCGGGGAAGCTCCCCAGGCCCGCGAAATGCCCGAAGTGCGGAGGGCCTCCAGCCGAGTTCCACGGGACCTGCGAGACCTGCCTGGACGCGGCGAAGGACCACGCGACGCGGGTGGTCAATTTCCTCATCGGGGACTTCGGCGTTGACCCCGAAGCCATCAAGATCTTTTTCTCGGGAAACAGGGGCTACCACCTGCACATCTTCGACAAGAGGTTCGACGGCCTCGACCAGACGGCACGGGGAGAGGTCGCCGACTACATGCGGGGCGCCTCGCTCCCCCTGAGCCAGACCATAGCTTCGACGCTCCGTCGAAGGCCGCCGAGCGGACCCCAGGGAGCAGGCTGGACGCGGAGGATTACGGGCTACGTGGACGAGCGAAGGCAGGACTACGGCGGCACGCTGCAGAAGTTGGTGTCCGAGGCGGTGTCCTCTCAGCGCGCGATGGTGGACTCCTCAGTGACTACAGACATCCATCGCGTGTTCAGACTTGCGGGGACACTGCACGGCGACACGGGGATGTCGAAGACGAGGGTGAAATCCATCGCCAAATTCGACCCCCAGGAAGACCCTGTCGTGCTGAGCGCCAAGCCTGTGAAAGTCAAGGTGGACTTCTATCCTCGGTTCAGACTCAAGCACAAGGATTTTGGGCCCTACAGGTCGGAAACGGTCGAAATCCCTACCTACGCTGCCGTGTCAATCTTGACGAGGGGCCTTGGGGAGGTAGTTTGAATGGCCGAGACAACCCTCGAATATCTGAAGAGGCGCCTTGACTCGGAGGTCGCCTCCGAGACGCTGACGCCGCTCCCGAGCGATTTCTACTCCACCCTCTCTAGCTACAGCCAGAAGCTGAAGAGGTCTGCAGGTTCTGGGAGCTCCGAAGTCTCTGTCCGCCTGCTCGCAACCCAGACGCGGATGATCGAATCCATGGTCAGGCAGCTGCTGAAGCTCAGGACGAAGAAGGCCATGCGGCAGAACGCGCTGCTGCAGCTCCTCCCCGAAGAGAGGTATGTCTGCTCTGCTGAACAGAAGTTCCAAAGGCGTTTCGAGACGATGGTCGAGGCAGTTTCATCGGGCCAGCCTTCATTCGTGGAATTCGCCCACGCCACTGAGTCCCAGAGGAGCGTCACCGTGAGATTCGTGAAGCGCATCAACGAACTTGTCGGTCTGGATATGAAACACTATGGCCCCTTCGAAGCTGACGACGTGGCGTCCATTCCTGCAGCGAGCGCAGACATCCTCATAGCAGGCGGGGATGCCGTAGAAGTTCACACGAGAGACGACTCCTGAAGATTTCACACGTAGAATATCTTCGGGTTCCGGTTAGGAGTAGCTTCGCCATGTATGGCTGCACTTCATACATCTGTAGAACTGGGTAGGGGGTTCGTCCCCGCTCCTGGTCTGCAGGAACCACCAGAAGGCCTCGTCGTGGCCGCACTTCGGGCATTCGATCTTTGTGGTGGGCAGGGAGTTGAGCTTGGCCTCCTTGTCCCCCACGACCTTGATCTGGGGAGTGTTGGAGAGTTCCTCCTCGGTTATCTGCATCACTGTGTTCCCCTCCTTCTTGGAGTAGCCGCAGTTTTCGCAGACTAAGGTCACCGCGACCTCGCGGGCACCTTTCACTTGCTTCAGCTTAAGCCGGGTGCCGCACTTCGGACAGAATTTCAGCTCGAAGCACCGCCGAGGGCCTTCTTGACGCCGTCGAAGAGCTCTTTGGTGGTCTCCATGGCTCTGTCCACACTGTTGGCAAACGCCTTCTCCGGGCTTATGCGCTGGGCCCTTACCTTGAGGACGAGCTTCTTGATCAGCGGGTGCGGAGGGAGCACCCCTGCGAACGTCACACTCTTCTCCTCCAGCAACTCGTGGTGAACGATTTCGGCCAACGAGTAATCTTCGCCTGTAATCTCAACCGTGAGGCCCTTCTCATCTTCGCTAGTAGTCTGGACCTGCATTTTGCCTGACCGGCCCTTTGTTTCTCGTTAATATGCTTATGGATGCTTATGGCTGAATCGGAGTTGTCCCGAAGTCCCGGGCCAGTTTTCTCTCCTCGACGTTGCCGCATTCATCACATTTGACCTTGGTGGCACTCCCTCGGAGAAGCGGCTTGCCACAATTCCCACAGGAGGCAGCGACCACTCCCATGTCTGGTTCGTCGATGCTTAGGTGGATTATCCCATTCAGGAGACTTATGACCCGGCACCTTACGACGTCCCCCATCTTCACCGGCGTGGTCCTTCTTTGGCCACGGCCACCCCCGGACAATCCTCTGAGTGAAAGCATACCGGAGAAGTCCTTGTGGGTCGCCTTCCCGTTCAGGAAATAGATGTGGATGTTCGCGGAGTTGGCCTGGGCCGACTCAGCCTGGCCGGTCACCCAGTCGTCCACCTTGATCAGTTCAGGCTCCACGGCAGGTTTGACAGAAACTTCCCTGTTCACGACATCCTTCTGCACCGACCCGGCGGTCAGCGCCCTGATGAGCCCCGAATCGTCGTAGGTGTGCTTGCCAGGGAGAAACTCCTCCGAGACCGCCAGCTTGTCGCCCGGAAGGGCAATCATTTCTTTCCCCTTCACATCTTTCATTTCTTGATCAGCCCCACGGTCAGCTCTATCCACTTCGCTCTTTGAAGGAATTCCCCAGGTTCCCTTCCTTCCATGAGCGCCACGAGAGCGTCGGCCTGGGGGATCGAGAGGACGGGCCTGTCGAAGGTGAACCCGTCTATCGATATCCTGGGACACGCCGTCTGGATGAACGCGTCGATCTCTCTGTGCGGGGCGAGCCGCTCCGCCGTGATGTCCCTGATCGCCAGCTGGATCACCTTCCTCCCGTTCATTTCAAGCCTCTTCGTTATCCACCTGCTCCTGCCAAGCATCTTCTGACCCTCCTTCAACCCGGTAATGACACCGAAAGTCCGGGCATCGAGGGCCTTGTAGACCCCGAGCACCGACCTCTTCCACCTCTCGTCAGCCGCCGCCTTCATGTCAGTCACCTCGTTCATGTATGGGTCCAGCATGAACGTGGGCTTCCCCGTCGCCAGCGCCAAACCCACTGCGTGGAACTCGCTCTCCCCCAGGAGCACGAACGCATCGACCTCGCCACGGATGGGATGGGCAGTCGAAAAGTCGCACCCGAAGACCTGCCCCTCCAGCATCAGGTTGTTCCCCTTTCCCACCAAGACCGTGAAGCCTTTCGCCTCCAATTTTTCCTTGACTGGCTGAAGCTCGTGCAGATGCTGGCTGAAGGTCGCAAGCCCGATCCTCTTGTACGGCGCCAGAGTGTGCGCAGCAATTTCGGCGACTTCGTCGAATTTGACATCGTCGACGGCGTCGATCAGATGGGTGAAGTCCCCCACCTCCTGCACCGCCGCGTTGTGCCCGATGTGCAGGGCGAGGTCAGCCTGGAGCTTTTCCACATCATCGTCGACAGTGTCGCAGATCCCGAAACAACTGTCCCCCGAAAGTATGCAGGTGACTCCGTACTTCTCCTTCACCCTCGCCATCAAATCCTTGGTCTGTCTGAGGAGGCCCCCGGGCGCGTTCACGAGCACCACCGAAGGTCGCTTCGATTCGATCAGGGCGAAGACCTTGGCTTCGTCGATTCTTACGGTCATGCGGACATCGGCTTCTCTAGTTTGATTGTCTCGAAGTGCGTCTTCATGGGGAGCTTCGTCGATGCGGCCTTCATGGCCTCCTTACCCTTCTCTAAGTTCTCGGCCTTTAGGCTCAGCTCGAGGACCGTGTCCCCTATGTCGACCCTCGCCGCCACCCCTATGGGCTTGCCGAAGGCCTTACGCATTCCCTCCTGGAGCCTGTCAGCGCCTGCCGTGGCGATCATCTTGTTCTCGCGAAGAACGACGTGTGGATAGGTAACTACCTTCAGGAAGAAGTTCTCCTCGCCGATCAGGACCACTTTCTTGCTCGCGGCCACTCTCGCTGCTTCGAGGGCATTGCTTCTGATCTGAACCTTCCCCTCTGAAATCAGCTTGAACAGATAATCGTAGTCGGGTTTGCTCTTGCCAGTGGTAAACCTAGCCACCTTGGGGTTCGGGGCC
>DATGVR010000092.1:0-8810 GCA_035300255.1 Nitrososphaerales archaeon | reverse complement strand
GCTGTCGCCGTGCCTTACCCCCAACCTGATGTCGAAGCGCTTGCACCACCATTGCATCCTGTCAAGCATGTCCCTGTTCAGGGCCCGGAGAGGGGTGATGTAGAGGAGCTTCGTCCCTTTCTCCCTCGGCTCCCCCTCCCTAACCAAGGCGTCGAGGATTGGCAGGAGAGCAGCCTCAGTCTTCCCGGTCCCCGTCGGCGCCATCAGAAGGGCGTTCTTGCCTTCTCTGACAATCGGCAGAAGCCTCGCCTGGGGATCGGTGGGAGAATTGAAACCTCTGGCCTTGAGCGCCTCCAGGAGTGGCTGAGACAGCAGCTGGAAGACGTTTTGTTCAGACACCCTACTTCTTCCCCAGGCCTCTAGATAAGACGAACACCAAGAAGAAAACCGAACGCTCCGATTCTCCTCCAATAAGTTTGCGGTTTTGTGTTTGCGGCCCGCGCGCGACTAGCTCGCTCGCGGGGAAGGCTGAAGATTTATCGGACTCTGATTCTCTTTCTGTGAGTGGCGTATGAGAAAAGTTTGGAGAATAGGACTCGCGCTTGGCGCCGCGTCGCTCATCACGGCAGGAGTGTACTACATTAGCTACGGAGCGACTTACTATGGTGTCTACTATTCAAATGGAAAAGGCGCCCCATTTGTGGTCTTTTCGGACTATCCAATCTGGAGTCCACCATCATGGAACGAAGTGAACTACAGTGCTCCCCTGTGCAGCCCCTCGTCCATCACGACATATACACCTCAGAGTCCTCCTCCTTCGTGCTCGTATCCTCCGGCGGGCTGGTCGGCTGACTACAGCCACCCCTATGGTGGTGCCATTCTGCTCGTGCTTGGGGCGTTGGCCGCAGTAGTTGCCGCTCGCAGTCGAGAGATGACTCAATAGCCGTCAGGTCGTAGCGCTGCTTATTCAGACAAGGTGGGATAAAGGCAATAATCTTGCGGTCTCTCAAGGTGAAAACTCCTTTCTGAGAGATGAGTTTAATGTAGAAGCTACTAGCCTTAAATAACTGAGTATAACATACGTAATATAATGATGATTAGCCCCTATGAGATTGTAGCGAAATCCGCCCTTCCTGCGCTCAGGGCAATGGTAGCCAGGAGGCTGCAGGAGAACTACCACATGACCCAGCAGCAGGTAGCGAAACGTCTCGGTGTCACACAGGCCTCCGTGAGCAACTACGCGAGGCGAACGAGGGGAATGATGGTTAACCTCGAAATCGACAGCACAGTTGCGAGGGCGGCCGACAATATAGCAAAGGAGCTGTCGTCGAACGCCCCTGACGAAAGGGAGGCCCTCAGGTCCATGACCGAGGTCCTCGACTACATCAGATTCAACCACATGATGTGCACCCTCCACAGCGACCTCGAACCTGGTTTCCAGGTCGAGGGATGTTCTGCCTGCGACGGCAGTCTCTCCGTAAAGGATTTTGACAGGCTGAAGGTAGTAGTCGGCAGCTGAACTTGCCTGCCGAACAGAAGCCAGAGTGGCTGACAGTAGGGCCACCACTAGGTCAAAGTTACCGAGTCCTCAAAGACCTCTTCCGGAACTTGAACCTACACACAGTCTGCGAGGAAGCTCACTGCCCCAACGTCCACGAGTGCTGGGCCGGGGGGACCGCCACGCTGATGCTGATGGGAGACACCTGCTCCCGCGCATGCCGATTCTGCATGGTCACTCCAGGCAAACCGCAGGGTGCGCTGGATCAACTCGAACCCGAAAACGTCGCATTCGCGCTTTCGCAGATGGGACTGACCTACGTGGTCCTAACATCAGTCGACAGGGATGACCTTCCTGACGGAGGTGCTTCGCACTTTGCGAGCACCATCAAACTGGTCAAGGAGAGAAATCCTGGGCTGCTGGTCGAGGTCCTTATCCCGGACTTCCAGGGTGATCTAGACGCTCTGAAAAGGGTGGTCGACGCGAGGCCCGACGTCATCGCCCACAACATAGAGACCACGATGTCCCTGACCCCGTCGGTGAGGGATCCGCGCGCCCACTACTGGCAGTCGCTGTCGGTACTGAAGAACGTGAAGAAACTGACTCCTCACATTTACACCAAGTCTTCAATCATGGTAGGCCTCGGCGAAACAGAAGAGGAGGTCAGGCAGACCATGATCCATCTGAGACAGGCCGACGTCGATTTCCTCACAGTCGGCCAATACCTCCGCCCGTCCTCCAGACACCTGAAGGTCGTTGAGTACGTTCCCCCTGCCCAGTTCGAGAGATACAAGATTCTAGGAGAAGAGCTCGGATTCGGGTATGTCGCTTCAGGCCCACTGGTAAGGAGCAGCTACAAAGCCGGGGAGTATTTCATCAGAACCGCGATTGAGAATGACGCGCGACGGCGCCAATCTTATATGACCTCGGGGGCCGAAACCAACGTTTGACCGCATCTGATTTTCTGAAGAGCTCCGGAGCAGACGCAGTCCCTAGAATCTTCAGCGAAGCCGACTTCAAGTTCGCCAGTGCCGAGGAGATGCTTTACCAAAGGCTGACCCCCGAAGGCACCATTCGGGGGAAGCAACCCAATTTGTCTCCAGAGACCCTAAAGAAGTTCTACGAGCAGCTTACGTTCGGCAGAGTCTTCGACGAGAAAGCGACCAACCTCTCGACTTTGAGGGAGATAGGGACCTACGCACCTGGCAAGGGACAGGAAGGATGTCAGGTCGGATCCGCAGGCGCACTGGAAAAGGGAGACTGGTATGTCCCGATGTACAGGGATTCGGCAGGGATGCTCGCGTTCGGCATGCCCGCCTCCAAGCTTTTGCAGTACTGGGGTGGCGACGAAAGAGGGATGCAAATACCCGAGGGCCTGAGCATGTTCCCTCTTGCTGTGCCCGTCGCGACACAGCTCCCCCACGCAGTGGGCCTCGCAATGGCAAGGCGACTTCAAGGGGAAAAATCGGTGACATTCGTCATGACCGGGGACGGTGGCTCTTCGAAGGCCGACTTCCACGAGGCCCTGAATTTCGCCGGGGTCTTCGACCTTCCGGTGGTATTCGGCGTTGAGAACAACCAGTGGGCTCTTTCGGTGAAGAGGGACCGGCAGACAGCTGCGAAGACAATCGCCCAGAAGGCCGTCGCCTATGGGTTCGAGGGAATCCTCGTGGACGGAAACGACGTGATAGCGTCTTACGAGGCGACGAAGTACGCGGTCGAGAAGGCCCGGAGGGGAGGAGGACCCACACTTATCGAATTCTCGACCTACAGGGTAGGCCCGCATACTACGGCCGAACTCGTTTCCAACAAGCTCAAGGCGCCCGAAGAGGTGACTGAATGGGAGAAGCGGGACCCCATATCAAGGCTCGAGAAATATCTGAGGTCACGCGACCTGCTCGACGACAAATCCAAGGACACAATCGTCGCATCAGCGCGCAAACGCATGGAAGAGGCCGTCGCGGCCTACCGCGCCGTGGTAACGCCCGATCCGACGGTGATGTTCGACTACATGTATTCCTCTCCTACTCCCGTTATGGACGAGGAAAGGGTCGAAGTCTTCGGAGGAGGACTCCCCTCCAGAAGCCAGCCGTCCGAGCCCACAGTAACAGGCGGAAAGCCCGGGGTCAACATCAGGAACGCACTGAACATGGCACTCCGAGAAGGGTTGCATCGGGACAAGAGGGTCGTCATCTTCGGAGAGGACGTCGGCAAGAACGGGGGCGTCTTCCAGGTCACCCGCGGCCTGCAGGACGAATTCGGGCCGGACCGAGTGTTTGACACTCCACTTGCAGAGCTCGGCATCGCTGGAATCTTCGTGGGCCTTTCGGCCGGGGGGATGGTTCCTGTGGCCGAATTCCAATTCGAATGGTTTTCCGTCCCCGCCTTCGACCAGATTTTCAGCCACGTCGCCCGGATGAGGAACAGAACCAGAGGAAGATTCACCTGCGGAGGTGTCATCCGCTTTCCATATGGCGCAGGGATCCGGGGCCCGGAACATCACTCGGACTCGCCAGAGGCATACTACTCGCACACCCCGGGACTCAAAGTGGTCATCCCGTCCAACCCCTTCGACGCCAAAGGGCTGCTGTCCTCGGCACTCCAGGAGCCAGATCCTGTTATCTTCATGGAGCCGAAGAAGCTCTACGACTCTCCGAAGATGGAGGTACCTGAAGAGGATTACAGAATTCCGATCGGAAAAGCCAAAGTCGTGAAGGAAGGGATAGACATCACGCTAGTGTCCTATGGGGCGATGATGGTCCCAACGACCCAGGCCGCTGCCTCCCTGCAGGAAGAACGTTCAGTCTCCGCGGAAGTGGTCGACCTTCGAACGGTGTCACCGCTGGACTTTCCCACGATTCTTTCGTCCGTCCAGAAGACTGGTAGGCTGGTAATTGTACACGAAGCACCGAAGACCTTGGGAGTCGGGGCGGAAGTGGCCGCGACGGTAGCTGACAAGGCACTGGACTACCTGAAGGCGCCCATCAAACGTGTGACAGGCTTCGACACGGTCGTCCCGCTGGCAAGGCTCGAGGATTACTACGTCCCGAACAAGGAAAGGATCATGAAAGCGGCTTCAGACCTGGTCAGTTATTGAAAGGCCCGGAAAACACTAAAAGAGTCGGCGCCTCGCGCTCAATCTGAACGTTCGATGACCTTCGAATTCAAGCTGCCTGACCTCGGAGAAGGAATAGCCGAGGGTGAAGTTCTCAAATGGATGGTGAAGGAAGGTGACGCCGTAGCGGAGGACCAACCCTTGGTGGAAGTAATGACTGACAAGGTCAACGTCCAGATTCCAGCTCCCCGAAGCGGCAAGGTCTCTAAGATCCTAGTGAAGGAGGGAGACATCGCCAAGGTAGGTCAGACAATCATGGTAATTGACGACGGGAGTGCTGGTGGGGCTCCGCCTGTTTCCGCCCCCGCCGCCCCTAGACCTGTCCAGCCTTCAGCACCTCAGGCACAGCCGGCTCCTCCTTCGCAAGGCTCTGTTGCAACCCCAGCAACTCGAAGGCTCGCCCGAGAGTTGGGCGTAGACATTGGAAAAGTGCGGGGCTCGGGTCCTCAGGGGAGAGTAACAGACGACGACATTCGAAGGTCCGTAGGTGGCTCAAGGACGGGCCCCGGGACCGTTGCCGTCCAGCAGGCACCGCCTGCGCAAGGCCAGGGAGGGCCAAAAGAAGAACTGGTTCCTCTTAGGGGCATCAGAAAGACAATATCCGAGAGGATGCTGAAGTCCCTGCAGACCACAGCCCAGGTGACACACGTCGACGAAGCCGACATGACGGAGCTAGTCCAGCTGAGGGAGGCCTTCAAGGGGAGCGCCGAAAAACGCGGGGTCCGCCTGACCTACCTTCCGTTCATCATCAAGGCCCTCGTGCCCGCCCTCAAGGAGTTCCCCTACCTCAATTCTTCTCTCGACGAGCAGAACGGCAACATCGTCCTGAAGAAGTACTACAACATCGGGATTGCCACCGACACCGAACAAGGCCTCGTCGTGCCAGTGGTCAAATCGGTGGACACCAAGGACATTTTCGAGCTAGCAGGCGAGATCGAGAGGCTGGCGGACAAGGCCAGACGCGGTCAACTGACCTTGGACGAGGTCCACGGCTCGACCTTCACCATCACCAACGTGGGCGCAATCGGCGGCGTATTCGCCACCCCGATCATTAACATCCCTGAGGTCGCAATCATGGGCCTGCACAAAATCACCAAGCGCCCCGTGGTCCGCGACGGAAAGGTCGAGATAAGGGACACCACCTATCTTTCGCTAACCTTCGACCACAGGGTCGTTGACGGTGCGTACGCCGCCAGATTCACCAGCCGCGTCATAGAAACAATCCAGGATACCAAAAGGCTTCTCTCAGAAGTTTTGTAAACGCTTTTGCTTCAGCAATGTTTAAGCCGATAAGAAGCCGCGAGCTCTAAAGAACGCAAATTGATTGAAGCAGACGTCGCAGTAGTCGGCGGAGGTCCCGGAGGATATGTCTGCGCCATTCGCGCCGCACAGCTCGGCCTCAAGACGGTTTTGATCGAAGCAGACAGGCTGGGAGGCGAATGCGTCAACTACGGTTGCATTCCTTCGAAGTCCCTAATCACCGTCGCAAAGCTTGTCGACAAGGTGAAGGAGGCAGAAAAGTACGGTTTGAGGGCTTCCGGAGTCTCTGTCGACTTTGTCCAAATGCAGAAGTGGAAATCAGAAGTGGTCTCAAGGCTTGTCGGGGGGATTGAGCTACTCCTCAAGGGCTACCATGCGAACATCATCATGGGTGAGGCAGAGGTCATCACCAAGGACAGAATCGTAGTCGCCACCGCCAACGGGAGGGAGGAAGTATCCTGCAAGAACCTCGTCATAGCCACTGGGACGAGAACTTCGAGTCTCCCAGGTCTGGAGTTTGACGGTGACCTCATAATTGGTTCCAAGGAAGGTCTCGAGCTCAAAGTCGTCCCGAGAAGGGTGCTCATTGTCGGAGGAGGGGCCATTGGACTCGAATTCGCGTCGATGTACCAGAAGCTGGGAAGCGATGTCATCGTGGTGGAAATCATGGACCAATTGCTGCCAGGGAGCGACCCCGACGTCGTCCGCGTGGTCCACCGGAAGCTTGAGGGCCGGGGGGCGAAGGTCTACTTGAAATCCAAGGTCCTGCAAATAACGAAGACTAGATCGGAGGCGAAAGTGGAAATCGAAACGCCAGAGGGGAACCTGACCATCGAGGTCGACAGGGTCCTCGTCAGCGTTGGCCGCAAACCAAGAACCGAGAGGATGAACCTCGAGAAAATCGGTGTCCGCACCGACGCCAGAGGATACGTCACGACCGATAACAAGATGCAGACGAACGTTCCAGGCGTCTACGCGATAGGCGACGTTAGAGGACCACCTCTCCTCGCGCACAAGGCCTCCAAGGAAGCCATCGTAGCCGCCGAGTGCATAGCAGGTATGCCATCTGCCGCAGACTGGAAGGTGGTCCCCGACGCAGTCTTCTGCGACCCTGAGGTGGCCAGCGCAGGTCTTACAGAGGCCAAGGCCGCCGAGGCAGGCTTCAAGGTCAAAAGGAGCAGGTTCCAATTCGCGGCCCTGGGGAGGGCCCTCTCGACGGGTGAGCCTGAGGGATTCGTGAAAATAATTTCGAACGAGGAAGATGGCCTCGTCCTCGGCGTCCAGATTGTGGGTCCGGAAGCCTCGAACCTGATCAGCGAGGCGGCCCTCGCGATTGAGATGGGCGCAACAGTGGACGACATAGCGCTCACGATTCATCCACACCCTACCCTCCCCGAGGCCATCATGGAGGCGTCAGAATTAGCAGCGGGCAGGCCGATCCACCAGCTCAAAACATGAACGGCTATCTCCTCGACCTGGGCAGGATGGAATACGGCGAGGCGCTCGGACTTCAGAAGGAGCTCGCTGCCCGGCGTGCCAAAGGCGAGATCCCAGACAGCCTAATACTTGTCGAGCATGACCACGTGATAACCCTGGGGCGAAAGACTACCCCGGCGAACTTCAAGCCGCAGAACATCCCTGTCTTCCAGGTCGAAAGGGGAGGAGACGCTACCTATCACGGCCCCGGCCAATTGGTGGGATACCCGATCATCCTCCTCGCGGACCATGACGTGCGCCGACATGTCAGGAACATCGAGGAGGCACTTCTGAGGGCAGTGCACACTTTTGGAATCCATGGCGAGCGGGTCGAGGGACATCCAGGGGTGTGGGTCGGAGGAAAGAAGCTCGCTTCGATAGGTGTGGCTGTGACCGACTGGGTCACCTATCACGGGTTCGCCCTCAATGTCAACACCGAGATGGAAAAATTCGAACTGATCAGGCCCTGTGGGCTAGACCCCGCCACCATGACCTCGATGCAGGAGATCAAGGGGGAGGCAATTCCTTTCACGGACGTGAAGGCGCAGGTCGCGAGGGAGTATTCGTCGGTCACGGGGCTCACTCTTTCCCATCAACGCCTCGTACAACCTTCATAGGCGACAAGCATTTAGCGCACGTTCAGTCGGCCGTCCCCGCATGCCAGGAAAGAGGAAGCCGGCGCGACCCGCAACCAAGAAGAGCGTTCCAAAGATCACCTACACCACACTCTTTGCGGATGAAAGCATTAACCCGAAGTTCGAGGCTGCTCTGAAGAAGATAGGCCCCAAGCTCGGCCAGAGCCATCCCATGTTCATCGGAGATAGGGAAGTAAGGTCTGACGCCGGAGAGTTCGAACATAGGAGTCCAATCGACACCTCAATCGTAGTCGGAAAGTTCCAAATAGGCACAAGGGAGCACGCTAAGGAGGCGGTCGAGGCGGCAAGGGAAGGATTCGACGCCTGGAAGTCCAAGCCGTGGCAAGAGAGAGTTAGAGTTCTAGACAAGTACACGAGACTAATCGACGAAAGGAAATTCGACATAGCGGTCACCATCACCTACGAGGTCGGCAAGAACAGGCTCGAGGCCCTCGCCGAATGCTGGGAAGCAATCGACGCGGTCAATTACTACATCTCGGTTATGCGAAAGGAAAGTGGATACACGATCAGAATGGACCCCGGCGGCCCAGGGGAACGCAACGTTGACCTCTGCAAACCCTACGGGGTCTGGCCCGTCATCTCCCCGTTCAACTTCCCGTTCATGCTTGCCAACGGAATGGCAATGGGCGCTCTCATTACGGGCAATTCTGTGATTCTAAAACCAACCAGCGAGGCGCCACTTACCGGTCTCATGCTGTATCATCTCTACAGGGACGCGGGAGTGCCTCCTGGCGCCGTGAACTTCGTCACTGGTCCAGGGGTGAACTTCGAGGACGAGTTCGTATCGAACCCCGACGTTGGCGGAATCGCGTTCACCGGCTCCAGGGATGTAGGGATGCGGCTCTTCAGGCGCTTTCACACCGAG
>DATGVR010000091.1:0-5145 GCA_035300255.1 Nitrososphaerales archaeon | reverse complement strand
GAAGGCATGGAGCTTAGCGTCCCACCTCAAAATTCCCACGACGCTCAAAGAGATCGGGGTCTCCGAAGGTGACCTTCCTTCACTGGCGGGTGAGTGCATAGGGATGTACCCGAGACCCAACAGTCCCCTCGTCTTCGACGAAAAGAGCATGGCCCTACTCTACCATCGGATGTGGGATGGAAACCTCGCCCCCTGACGAGATAAAGTTATACGCGGCCAGAGGAGGTCATCTCGTGATTTTTAGGTGAAGATGCTGATTGAAGGCCAGCTGACCGAGTCTCAAAACGCCGACGTCATCCGGGTGTCCAATCCGGCGACCGGTGAGCTGGTAGATACCGTCCCAAAAGGGGGGCGCGAGGACGTGAAGCGAGCCGTGGACGCGGCGAGCGAGGCGTTCAAGGTGTGGTCGGAAAGGCCCGCCATCGAGCGTTCACGGGTACTTCTGAAGATTGCTGAAGTAATTAGGGCAGACGTCGCGGACCTGGCGAGGAGCCTGACGCTCGAGCAGGGCAAGCCTCTCGGGGAGTCCAGCAGCGAGATCAACTCCTTCGCCAACTCCTGCGAATACTACGCTGGTCTAATCGGAAGGCAGAGGGGGGCGCATACCCCGTTCTCCACGGGAGAGGGGTTCTTCATAGTGACAAAGCGTCCTCTCGGGGTAGTAGGGGCCATCCTTCCATGGAACTTCCCCGTATCGCTTATGGGATGGAAGGTCGCACCCGGTCTGGCGGCAGGGAATACATTCGTGGTGAAGCCTGCGAGCACCACCCCTATCACAGACATCAAGGTGGGGGCGCTGCTCGCAAAGACCGGTCTCCCGGCTGGTGCCGTGAACGTCGTAACGGGGCCCGGTAGCGTTGTGGGGGAGGAGATACTCGACAATCCGAAGGTGGCGAAGATAGCGTTCACAGGAGAGACGGCCACAGGCAAGAGAATAATGGAAGGTGCGGCAAAATCAATCAAGAGGCTGACCCTCGAACTCGGAGGATCGGACCCCATGATTGTCTGCGACGACGCGGACCTCGAGCTAGCAGTCGAGGGAGCGGCCTGGGGCCGGTTCAGGAACTGCGGTCAGTCCTGCACTTCCGTAAAGAGGCTCTTCCTTTTTGACTCAATCGCCGACGAGTTCGTCAGAAGCTTCGTCGAAAAGGTGAAGACTATCAGGGTTGGAAACGGGCTCGAGAAGACGACCCACATGGGCCCTGTGCACACAGAAGAGCAACGGGAGAAAGTGGAGTCGATGGTGGAAGACGCGGAAACCCGGGGCGCGAAGAAGATAGTCAAAGGTGGCAGGCCAACGGATAAGGGACTGGAGAGGGGCTACTTTCTTGTTCCTACCGTTTTGGGAGACGTCGACTATGACGCAAAGATTGCCAGGGAAGAGTGCTTCGGTCCGGCTCTTCCGATTTTCGTGGTGAAAGATGTTGAAGAAGCCATTCAAAGGGCGAACGATACGCCGTTTGGCCTGGGTTCGTCGGTGTGGACCAAAGACGTCGAGAGGGCTTACCATGTGGCCGAAAGAATCGAGGCTGGGACCACGTGGGTAAACTCTCCGCCCATAGCAAGAGCAGAGGTTCCGTTTGGGGGATTCAAACAAAGCGGATTCGGGAGGGAGCTTGGGATCGAGGGACTCGACCACTATTACGAGACGAAGAGCATCCAAGTCCTCGAATACGGCAAAGGCAAGAAGTGGGCTTTCCCAATCAACTAAGCAAGTCGGACTTCGCTCGACTTTGGAAGCCGCTGCGGACTACTATCCCAGGTGGGCGTGATGAAATGCAAAGCTATCCTGTGGCCTTCGTAGACGATTGGGACAAGAATCGTGGTCGTAGAAACCTCTCCCCCTCCCTTCTCTTTCCATTTGATTGAAATCGTTGACCCCACGAGGCTGTTCAGGCTTTACCGTTGCCTTGACAAGCTCCCAGGGAAGCTGGCATTTCCATCGAGTTGTGTGCCACATCTGTTCATTCCTGGGCAACGGCTAAATAGAGTCCTCGGGCGCCGATGAAAGAAAATGGCCCAGTATGCCAGGATAAAGCTCACAAGCACTAACCTTCCTGAGTTGGAGAGAGTGGCAAAGGACATCAGAGATATTGCTGACAAAACCGGGGTGAAGGTCAAGGGCCCCCAACCCCTTCCGACAAAAAAGCTGAAAATTACGACGCGCAAGGCGCCGACAGGCGAGGGGAGCCACACCTTCGACCACTGGCAGTTGAGGGTCCACAGAAGGATTCTAGACGTTCAGCCGGATGACAGGACCATGAGGCAGATCACGAAGCTTAGGATCCCCGATGACGTGAAAGTTGAACTGATACTTACGTCCTAACCCTGTTTCTTCACCCAATCGATTGTCCGCTGTAATCCCTGCTCAAGTGTGAGCTCGTGCGAATAACCGAGCAAATTCTTGGCCTTGTTAATCGAAGGATAGCTGATCTGAGGGTCCTTTTCGAGTTCACTCCGCGGAGGGAGAAGTGTAAGCTCGGATTTGGAACTGGTCAGCCTCTTGACTGTCTCTGCGAGTTCTCTTATTGTCACGGCTTTTTCTCCTCCGAAATTGAACGCCTGCCCGACCGCCTTCTCATCGTTGAGTATCGAAAGGACGAGGCTGGCGTAGTTGACGGCGTGAGTCGGTGACGTCGTGTCCTTCCCTGAGTTGAATAGCGCAAGTGGTTCATCCTTCAGGCAGGCACGGATGAAGCGGATCACCGCCCGAGAAGGCTGGTCGTGTTCTCCAAAGAGGAGCCAGCTTCGCGTGATGCACACCGGCAGCCACTTCGATTTGTAAAAGCCCATAGCCATGTTTTCGCAGGCCAACTTCGAGTAGTCATAGGGAGCCCGAGGGTCAAGGGGTGAGTCCTCGGTGACGGGGTTCACCTTTGGGGCACCGAAAACATTCGCCGAGGAAGCAATCACTATTCTCGAGACATTCTTCTTCCGCGCCAGCTCCAGCATGTTCAGAGTTCCAACGCAATTGACTTCGAAGCACAGGCGAGGATTCTCGATCGTCTTCTTGATCTCCGTGAGCGCGGCGAGGTGAATGATGGCGTCGAAGTCCTTGGAAGCGAGCGCTCCGAATACGAATTCCTCGTCGAGGATGTCTCCAGACAAGTCCCACCCCTTCAGATCGGTTGGAATGATGGCGACGCCCTTTTCCTCTAAGTAGGAGAGGATGTTTCTGCCCACCATCCCTGATGCCCCTGTGACCAGGACCTTCATTCGTCTGCCCCGGCCGAATTTCATTCTATTTAAGCAGAGGAGGGGATTCCAGCCTTTCTTGCAAACTCGCGGACAAGGTCCGGCTCAACGACTCCGTATCCCATCGACTCGGTGCCGTCTACAAGGGTAAGCGGGAGTCGGGAGACGTAGTAGGGCACTTCAAAACCAGCCAAACTTTCATCGTCATCGGTCCGAAAGAGCTTTGTCCAGAGGCCGCCTTTGAGTTCGAAGTAGACGACCTCGACAACTTTCCTTTCTCCTATGCCGCCGCCTCGCCCTCCGGCAGCCAAGGAACCTTCCGCTATCTTCAGGAGGAAGAGCCTGTTCTCTCCGGCCTGAGGTCTCAGGTCTACATCTTTCTCCGCGATGACTATCACCCTAGACTTACCCGAGAGATGTGACGTTAGTTCCTCGACCCCTTCCATGGTGAGACCGCGGGACTTTTCTATATAAAAATCTCAGAATCATGTCTACCGAGCAGGCGACTTCAGGTACTCCCTGAGAACAACTTTGGCGTCGGGGGTAATTGGCCACTCGGCTAATACTGTCATCAAGTCGGGTTGCGCCACCTCGGTCGCCGACTCTAGCTCCACCGGGTCGATGTTCAAAGCCGCGTCTGTCACGGTTGTGAAAAAGGAGATCCATTCAAACTCGGTCATACCGTTCGAGGAGATGGGAGGGAGAAGGAATTTCCCGAACATTTCGACATGGCTTTTGATTCCCAGCTCCTCGCCCAGCTCTCTGCTCGCCGCGTCTTCGTAGGACTCGCCTCTGTGCACATGGCCTGAGCACGAGACAGTCCAGAGCCCTGGGTGCCAGACATCATTCCTGCTTCGCTGTTGGAGGACGACGGCGCCATTTCTCCGCTTCACGAGGACTGCGACGGCCCTATGCAGAAGCCCTTCCTGCAGGCACCTTTCGAGGGTTGCAACCCCGACCACTCGGTCGTCTTCGTCGACCACATCGACCTCCTCTTCTTTGGCCAATGCAGTTACACGTCGACGCACAAGAGCAAAGCCTCGGCCTCCTCCTTGGTGGAGATGACCTGCACCTGCAAGTCGACGGCCTTCCGCCTCACCCTGTTGAAGACCTCCGTCTCGGTGTTGGAGTTTGCGTTGAAGGAGAGGATTAGGGACACTTTGCCCTCGGATATCATCTTCAGAACCTCCTCGAATCTTGAGCCGGGCGAAGCCTCGTCGATGAGCCTTAGTTCAATTCCCTTCTTCTCGAATTTTTCGACCAAGCCAAACGCGGCGCCCTTGTCTTGCCAGGGTTCCAGCAGAAGGATGCCCAGGTCTCCCCGCTTTGGGATCTTGTGGCCGCTGGCCATGAAGGCTTGGGAGAGGGCTTCGGCGAAGGTGTCACCGAAACAAGCGACTTCGCCCGTTGAGCGCATTTCGACCCCCAGCCTTGGATCGGCTCCTTCCATCTGAAGAAAGGAGAACTGCGGCGCCTTGACGGCGAATCGCTTGGGCTCCTCGACGTCGTCTGTTCTCTTGAGTTTCCCACCGCGCATCACCGGAGCAACGACGTCGATGAGGTTCACCCCAGTGGCCTTGCAGACGAAGGGGAGGGACCTTGAAGCGCGAAGGTTGCACTCGATGACGAAGACTGAGGCGCCCTTCACCAAGAATTGAATGTTGAGGGGCCCTTTGGCCTTCAGTTCACGCGCTATGCTCTTCGTGTAGGTCCTTATCTTCGACTTCGCTCCTTTTGTGACCGAGATGGTAGGGATGGACATGATGGCGTCTCCTGAATGGATTCCGGCATCCTGGACGTGCTCGACAATGGCGCCAATCACCGTGTCTTTGCCGTCTGAAACTGCGTCGACTTCGACCTCGCGGGCGCCCTCCATGAACTCGATGACCACCACAGGGAAGTCCGGGTTCACCCGAGCCGCCTTGGTGATGTAAGTCTCCAGTTCCGAGG
>DATGVR010000090.1:0-13343 GCA_035300255.1 Nitrososphaerales archaeon | reverse complement strand
GTCGTCCATCTTGTTGATTACGACGACGAGCTGAGTGACACCCAGGGTTCTCAACAGGAACGCGTGTTCTCTGGCCTGGCCGCCAGGGCCGAGCGCAACGTCTGCTTCACCTTTCTTCGCGGAGACCACAAGGACCGCGGCGTCAGCTTCGGAGGCGCCTGTGATCATGTTCTTGATGAAGTCACGGTGCCCAGGTGCGTCGATCAGAGTGTAGAAGTACTTCGGCGTCTCGAACCTCTGGAAGGCGAGGTCGATGGTGACTCCTCTCTCCCTCTCGTCCTTCAGCTGGTCGAGGACCCAGGCGTACTTGAAGGAGTCCCCTGCCCCGGTCTTCTCTGACTCCTTCGCGAACTCTTCGATCATCCTCTGGTCGACCACGCCAAGGTCGTAGAGGAAGTGCCCCATGGATGTACTCTTCCCGTGGTCCACATGGCCGGTAACTATCAGGTTAAGGTGAGGTTTATTCGCCATACTATGTCACGCGTTACAAGAGAAACTACCGTGTCCGACTATATTTAAGCCTAGCGACATGAGACGATGAGCGAGAGGTGGACAACTCGCGCTTTCTTGATCGAGCCAAGTCTGTAGAATACTGGGAGAAGCGCTACCGCGAAGGAGGAAAGAGCGGACGGGGATCGGTCGGTGCGTCACGCGAATGGAAATGGTCAATCATACGAAAGCATGTAACTCTCGTCGACGACGTGGTGGACGTAGGGTGCGGGGACCTTTCATTCTGGGAGGGCCGCACTTGTGAGCGATATTTCGGGGTCGACATCTCCCCCTACATTATCAAACGAAACGCGGAGAAAAGACCGGACTGGGCATTCATCGCTTGGCCCGCTGAAAGGCGTCTTCCCTTGAGGGGAAGGGTCGTGCTTTGCCTTGACGTGTTGTTCCACATACTCGACGACGAGGTAGCGACCAAAATCATGGATAATCTCTGCGAATACTCAAGCGAGTGGGTGGTAATCCACGCTTGGTGGAGAAACCCATTCGAAGGGAAAGTCAATGATGAGCTCTACCAAGCCTACAGGCCGCTCGACAAGGCGCTTTTTACCGGAAGAGGATTCGACTGCGTCGAGGAAGCACCTGCCCCTGAGGAAGTGAACCCGTACGGTGCGATGTACATCTTCAGGAAGAAAGCGCCAGCCTAACGTGCGGTCGTACTCGGAATTAGTGGGCGGAATTGGTTCATTTTTGTTCGGGGCAAAAGAAGCGGCAAGAGACGCGTCGAACACCGCGCCTCCAAGCTTCAGGTGTAAGCCCTTGCGGGGCTTAGTTCGATGACAGGTAGCTCCAGAGGATGACGCCCACGAGCATCATCATGGACCCTGCCAGTCCAGTGATGAGCGCACCGGCGACGTCAGCGCTTACCCCGAAGTTCCGGATGAAGTTCACGACGGGTTCCCTGACGAGCCAGGCGAAGAAGCCGAGGGTGTAGCCTAGGAGCCAGAATGCGACCAGGACGATTTTTCTTCCCATGCTGTATCGATGGACAATATCAGCCTCAAAGTCGGTAAATGGGGGGGAGATAGGATTACTTTACGGCTTGGTTGAAATGTTTAGACGAAAATTCCGGCGACGGACAGGAGGTAGGTCGTCGCGACGCTCGTACAGGCCCCAATGACAAGGGCCAGGACCTCCTCGGCCATGCCGCGCTTCCCGTGCTCGACGTAGTCGTCGCTTATGCATGCGCCAAGCAGGCTACCGAAAATCGAACCAGGCTCAGGAGGCAAACTCTAGCGTCAAAACTAACTTTGAGGTTAATTAACGATTGTGGAGATTGGCTCCAGACCCCCGGCCCCCCTACGGAAGTCAACTATACACGACCCAAGCGAGCGTTATTATACCTGAGAGAAATCTCGATTCCGGCAAGGTCTGGGGCCTTGTCAAACAACTTCCTCTCGAAACTTAGTTCGGCACAGAATGTGTTCACCTTCAGGGATTTCATCCTCCTCCCCGGGAGGAGCGAGGTCGAACCCAGCGGGATCGACCTGTCGTCGATGCTTACAAGGCGGATCAGGCTGAGAATCCCGCTTGTCTCGTCTCCGATGGACACTGTGACGGAATGGAGCCTTGCCTTGGAGATGGCGCGCCTCGGAGGGGCAGGCGTGATACACCGTAACATGTCAATCCAAAGTCAGCTAGAGCAAGTAAGGAAGGTCAAGGCGTCGAAAGTCGATACCTTGAGCAAGGACGAGAGGGGGAGGCCCCTGGTAGGCGCTTCGGTGTCTCCTCTCGACCGGGAAAGGTGCAAGTCACTCGACGGTGTCGCGGACTTCCTTGTCGCTGACGTCGCGCATTTCCATACGTCGAAGATTATCGAGGCTGCGCGGAAGGTTCTGCCCGAGCTTAGCTCGGATTTTGTCGTCGGGAACGTTGGGACTCGGGAGGCTGTGTTCGACATCGTCGAAGAACTTCCTAGGGTCGACGGGTTCCGGGCAGGGATTGGTTCAGGCTCGATTTGTATCACATCAGAGGTCACCAGGGTGGGGGCGCCAACACTCTTCGCGGTGGCCGAAGTGGCCAGCGCCTTGTCAGAGAAGAAGTTGGATATCCCTGTGATTGCAGACGGCGGGATAAGGGGTCCGGGAGACGCGGCCCTTGCCTTCGCTGCGGGTGCTTCGACCGTGATGCTGGGGTCCATGCTTGCCGGGACCAAGGAGGCGCCGAGCAAGGTCGTCGTCCGTGGAGGGAAGGAGTTCAAGACTCATAGGGGGATGGCGAGCGCCGCTGCTCGCAAAGTGAGGTTCGCCGTTGACAGATACAGCGTCCCTGCGAAGGGTCTCGAAGAGGGGGTAGAGGCATTTGTCCCCTACGTCGGAAGAACGGACGGGGTGCTGGAAAGAATGGAGAACGGGCTGCGGGCGGCATTCGGGTATGCGGGGGCCAGGAGCGTTGCTGACATGTGGAGAAAGGCGAACTTCGGGACCGTGAGCGCAGTCGGGGCTGGGGAGCTCGGAGTGCACTCGATCGAGGTCAAGGGGTAGGAAGAGTGGAGTCGGACCTTGCCGGGGGGATAGCAGTACTTGACTTCGGGGGCCAATATGCTCACCTGATTTCTAGGCGGGTGAGGTCTCTGGGGGTCTACTCCGCCCTTTTACCACATGACACGACGCTCAGAGAGTTGGAGGAGAAGCGAATCGCAGGAGTAATCCTTTCGGGAGGTCCGGCGAGCGTTTCATCGGAGGGGGCCCCCATGGCCGACCCGAGGATCTTCGACGGGGGGATTCCCATGCTCGGGATCTGCTACGGGTACCAGCTAATGGTCAAGGCCCACGGGGGAGAAGTGCGGACAGCGGAGCAAAGGGAGTACGGCCGGGCGAGCATCAAGGTTGTTGAGGCCGGGGGACTATTCGAAGGGCTCGGAGCTGACCGTCTCCTGTGCTGGATGAGCCATTCGGATTCGGCGATGAAGATTCCCGGATCTTTGCAAGTTCTCGCGGCAAGTGAGAGCTCTCCCTATGCGGCCGTGAGGCTATCGGGGAAACCGCAGTTCGGAGTGCAGTTCCATCCAGAGGTCTCCCACACCGAAAAGGGACAGGCACTGCTGTCGAACTTCGTGTTTGGCATATGCGGGGCGGAAAGAAACTGGAGCATGCAGGAGTTTCTCGGGCAGTCGGTGCAGGGCCTTTCGAAGCTCGAGGGGAGGGTCCTCTGCGCTGTGTCAGGGGGCGTGGACTCTTCGGTGACGGCTGCGCTACTGCACAAGGCAGTCGGGGACAGGCTTAGAAGCGTCTTCATCGACACTGGACTCCTCAGGTCGGGGGAAGCCGAGCAGGTCAAGAGATTCCTCGGAGTGGAACTTGGGGTAACGATAACCATGGTCGAAGCCGCGGAACGATTCCTAAAGGCCCTGGATGGGATCGTCGACCCTGAAGAGAAGCGGAAGGTGGTCGGGAGGACGTTTGCTGACGTTTTCGAGGAATTTGCAAGAGAGGAGGGCCCGTTCGAGTACCTCGCACAGGGGACGCTCTATCCCGATGTCATAGAAAGTGGAAGGTCGACGGGTCCGGCCTCGGTGATCAAAACCCACCACAACGTCGGGGGGCTCCCCTCGGACCTATCCATGAAGGTGATAGAGCCTCTCCGGGACCTGTACAAGGACGAGGTTAGGGAACTGGGGGCCCTGATTGGACTTCCAAGGATGGTGTTGGAGAGGCACCCATTCCCTGGACCCGGGCTTGCGGTGAGGGTCGTGGGTGAAGTTACGGAAGAGAAGCTCAGGATTTGCCGTCAAGCAAGCAAGATAGTGGAGGACACGCTCAAGGAGGAGGGACTCTACGCAAAAGTCTGGCAGGCCTTCGCCTATGTCGGGGACGACTTGGTTACAGGGGTCCTAGGGGACGAAAGGCGCCTCGGGCACCAGGTGATAGTCAAGGTCGTCGAATCGGTGGACGCCATGACTGCGGACTGGACCAGGCTCGACCCGCAGGTGCTCGAGAGGATATCGAACAGAATCACGAACGAAGTTGGAGGGGTTGTAGGGGTTGCATACTCTGTTTCGTCGAAGCCACCGGCAACAATCGAACCGCAGTGAGCTGTGAACATGCCTTTGCAGCATGTTTCCTGAGATGAGACCTGGGAGGAAAGGTTTGAAAGGCGACTCACCGGGCGTGGCCTGAATGGAAGCGACGGAACGTCAGGTCGCGGCGGGGGAGTTCACAATTAATTACGCGTCGGCGGGCAACGGCGAGCCGTTGCTGCTTGTGCACGGGAGCGAGCCTGCAGAGTCGTGGAGGGTGTGGGAGCCTTTCCTGGGGCTTGCCGACACCTACAAGGTCGTGGCACCCGATCTACTTGGGCACGGGAAGTCGTCGAGGCCCCCGGAGATCCCCGACCATAGGGCCCAAGCTCACATGCTGAGGGATTTGGCTGAGAAATTGGGGCTCCAGAGGTTCAGTCTCGTGGCGAGCGGGTGGGGAGGACAGGTTGCGTTGGAGCTGGCCATGGGTTGGCCCGAGGCTGTGAATTCGCTCGTGCTGATCGCGAGCGCCTATGACAAGGAACAGCTTCCCCGACTGCAGAAGCTTAGGAAGCCGACTTTGATTGTCTTTGCGGAGGACGACATGGTTACCCAGTTGAAGGCAGGATATCTGCTGCGCGACGCCATAGGGATGTCCCGTCTAGAGGTCCTTGACGCTGTGGCCCGAGACCCGAAGTATGACTTCCGGATGTCCCACCGCCTGCAGAAATTCCGCGCACCCCAGGTCCTTCAGCTGGCGAGGCTCTTTCTGTCGAACCCCGCGTCGATGGTGGCGGAGCCCCCGGAACTCGAGAATGAACTTAGAGGGATGGCACTAAGAAAGAAAGAGGACAGTGCCGAAGCGAAAGGTTCTACCTAGACGCCATGGCGACTCGTTCCTGTTCGTTCTTCTTTTTGACCGCGTAGCTGTTGGAGTCACCTGCAGCGGCCTGGACAATTTCATCTGCTAGTACTTCTTCGACTGTCCTCGGAGAGCCGAACGATGCATCTCGTACCCCCTCGGAGATGAAACGCAGCGCGAGGTCGACTCTGCGGACTGGAGAGATGTCGACCGACTGGTGATAGACCACTCCTCCGTAACTTAGCCTGGTCGTGTCCTCGTTGGGAGCCGCGTTCTCAATGGCCTTGACTAACTGCTGGGCGGGGTTCTGCCCAGTTTTGAGCTCGATTATGGTGAAGGCGGTCTTCACCACGCTCAGGGACTTCTGCTTCTTTCCTCCCATCCTTCCCGTGTTCTTCGCATATTTCTTTCCAAAATGCATAAGCCCGTTCACCAGCCTCTCGACTACGTTTATCCTGGTCTTCCCGAACTTCTTGTGCTCATGGCGGCCGCCAGAATGTGGGATGAGAGTTGGTTTCAAACTGATGACGTTCTGCAGCCCAGGGTCCTCGATCTTCACTCCCGTAAGGTCCCATTTCTCCCAGAGGAGCAGGTTGGTATATTCCAGAGACTGTTTGCTCATTTCTATCTCCTCGGCTTCTCCTTGCGTCCGTAGACTAGCTCGTTGAGCGAAACACCATTGACTTTGAACACTGTCCACCGGACACCTGGAATGTCTCCCATGGCTCTTTTCATCGACCCACCTATCCCCTGAAGGAGGACCTCGTCGTGTTCGTCGACGAAGTTGAGGGCGCCATCGCCAGGGAGGAATGCGGTGACCTGTTTTCCGTTCTTGACAATCTGCACTCGGACACACTTTCGAATCGCGGAATTGGGCTGCTTCGACTCGATCCCAACTTTCTCCAGGACAATCCCCCTGGCCTGGGGGGCGCCCTCTAGAGGGTCAGCCTTGTAGTCGAGGCCCAGCTTCCGTCTCTTGTACCATTTGTTCGACCAGCGGAACCTCTGACGCTTGAGTGAAATCTGTCTGGCAGAGAACTCTCCCCGCGGCGAACCCGGCATGTTTCAGACGCTGCCTTCCCTTATTGTATTTAAACGGTTCAGAGCTCGCTCGTAATCTGGACGTTGTTTATGTCGAAGTAGCGGCGCGCTAACAGTCTCACTTTTTCGGCGTTCTTGCCTCCTAGGCCGAGGACGGCCCCCTTCTTTCGCGAATCGACGATTACGACCACCCCCTTGGTCCCGTCGAGCCTGTCGCTGACCCTGACCTCCTGGACGAACCTCGCCCCAAGTGAGTTCTTGACTAGGCCTTCGACGTCATCTGCCCACTCGACCACTTCTACGGGCCTCCTGACCGTCCGCTCGATCTTTTTGACGGAAGCGCCGTCCTTGCCGATCGCAAGGCCCATCTGCCCCTTCGCGATCACGAAAATTACCCTGTTCCTCTTTTCGTCTATCACGCAGTCCCGGGCGGTCGCTCCGGTCATCCCTTGGAACATGGACATCAGGGAGAGCTCGTCGGAGGAGAGTTTTATTTCGGGCATCGCGTCTTCACCGCATCAGCTGCTTGACGTCTGAGTCGCTAACATTCTTGAGAGTCATGGCAGACACCTTGTATGGCCTGCCCACCATCCTCGCGAGCTCGACGGAAGACTGAGGGAGCTCGACGACGGGGACTCCATGCTTCTTCGCCTCTTCTCTTAGCTTCGCCCCGAGAGTCGGGGGAATTGACTTGGTGCAGAGGACAGCTTTGCTCCCCTTGATTGCAGCGATGCTCTCTTTGGCCCCGACTACGGACTTCCCCCCCTTCATGGCCTCCTTTAGCACCTTGGAGAGATATGCGATTTCTACCACGGTGGTCAGCTCATGTACAGGTCGATCATTCCGGTCCCGACGGGAATCGGGAGACCGACGATCACATTCTCAGTTACTCCTTTGAGGTCCTCCACTTCCCCCTTGACCGCGGCTTCGGCCAGGGTGGGGACCGTAATTTCGAACGCTGCTCGGGCGAGTACGCTGCTCTTGGTCCCTGCTATGCCGTGCCTGCCGATCTGCTGGATGTAGCCCCTTGAAGTCATCAAGTCGGCCACGAGGAAGATGTGCCGGATGTCAACTTCAAGACCCTGTTCGTCGAGGGTGCTCATCAGTTCCCTGACTAGGGTGGTGCGTGCCGCTTCGATGCCCAGGACCTGGGCGACCTCGTGGACGTTGTTGGTGTAGACCCGGGTAGGGTCGACCCCCTGGACTTGGACGACCTTGCCGAGGTTGGACCCGGCGGACTGGATGAACCACTCCTCCCCTTCCTTCACTACTGTCACCCGTGTGATTCCGGGGATTCCCTTGAGCTTCATGTTGAGGATCTTGTTCCTGAGAGTGAAGAGGGCCGATAGGTCGGCGTTCTCCATGTTCACGTGAATCACCTTGCCGCTCCTGTCCTTCTGCACGTTCCTCTTCCCCGTCTCGACCACCTTGGCGATTTCATCAGCGTTGGTGTCTCTGTCGGCCATGAGTTCGGGGCTGAGGTGCAGCTTGATCCCTTCTGTCGGATCGACCTCGCTGTAGGAGACGACGTTGCCCACCTTTGTGAAGAGTATCTCCTTGGCTACCTTCACAGCCTTTTCATTGCTCGCTGCGAACTCCTTTGTAAGATAGATGTCCATCGACGGGGTCGCGGGGATCTTTCGCGCGTCGACCAGCTCCATTAGTCTTGGAAGCCCGAGGGTGACGTCCCGCTCCCTGACTCCGGCGAAGTGGAAGGTCCTGAGCGTCATTTGGGTGCCGGGCTCACCTATGGACTGGGCGGCGACTATGCCCGACGCCTCTCCCGGTTCCACCCTTGAGTATTCGAGCGCTTCTGCGACCTTCTCCATTGTTTCCTTGAGACCTTCGTCGGTAAGGTGAGAACTGCCGAGCTTCTCGGACAGCTCCTTCACCAGCCGTTCGTTCAGGGAAGGTTGGTACTTCTTCAGGAGCTTCTCGGCATCCTCCGCTTCGGTCTTCGCCTTGGACTTGTGGGAGAGCTCCTCTGTCTCGATGAGCCTGTCGAGGTTGATGGGGCGCCCATGGTCGCTCTTTGCTGGGTCGACTCCGTCCTCGCCGTAGAGGAACTGGATGATATGGCCGTGAGGGTCCCTGACCGTCAGGTCATACTCGACCTTCAAGTGCTCGAGGGCGTTGACAAGCCTCCTCTGCATGTAACCACTCTGCTGGGTTCTGACAGCCGTGTCTACCAGCCCTTCCCGGCCCCCCATGGCGTGGAAGAAGAATTCCGTAGGGGAGAGGCCGTCTCTGTAGTTGCTCCTAACGAAGCCCTTCGCCTCGGGGGATGGGTCGTTCCACGGGAAGTGGCTGAGGGCCCTGCCCTTCATGCCATGGTCTATCCTCTTTCCCCTGACTGATTGCTGGCCCAGGGCGGCTGTCATCTGGCCGACGTTGAGGCTCGAACCTCGGGCTCCGGTCCTCGCCATTATCATTCCAGAGTTCTCGGCTGGGAGGGAGCGGTCGGCGATCCTACCCGCCTTGTCCCTGGCTCGCGCCAGTTCGTTTACTACGTAGGCTTCGAGGGAGTCCTCTGGAGAGAGCCCCCTGGTGAGCTGGAGGGTGCCTGCCTTGTACTTCTTGATGAGCTCGAATACGTTGGCGTAAGCTTCGTCCAGGGCGTCCGTTATCGCCTTCTTCGCCTCCGCCGGGAGCTCGAGCTCGTTGAAGCCGTAGGTGAAACCCCTGCGGGTGAGGAAGTCCTTGAGGACCCTGAGGATGGAGTTGAGGAAATTGCGCGCCTCTTCGTTGCCGTAGTCCTTCGCTATGCGGTGAAGGAGTGAGTCCGGCTCCTCGGCGCCGATGACCGCCTTGTCGACGACCCCTGAAATAAGCTGGCCGTTCCTGATGACTACGTCGTTGGTCATACCCGAGCGCTGGGACTTCGCCCACTTCGAGGTGAGGACGTAGTTTATGTCCTTCGGGAGGAATAGCGAGAAGAGCTGCTTGCCGGTGTACATCGGATGGGCACCTTTGACCTCGGGCTCGGGGAGGTCGTCGTTGAAGTCACCGACCAAGGCGAGGTTAGAGAATTCGGCCGGCGTCAGCAGGGTCTCGTCCCTGGTGAGCATGAAGGCGCCGGTGATGAAGTCCCTGATCCCGCCGATGATGGGCCCGCCATATCTGGGGGAAAGTATCTGGTCCTGGACACGCATTAGCATAAGCGCTTCCGACCTCGATTCTTCACTCTGGGGTACGTGGAGGTTCATCTCGTCCCCGTCGAAGTCGGCGTTGTAAGGTGGGCAGACCGAGGGGTGCAGCCTGAAGGTCCTGAACGGAAGCACGCGCACAAAGTGCGCCATCACGGACATCCTGTGGAGTGAGGGCTGCCTGTTGAAGAGGACGACGTCCCCGTCCATCAGGTGCCTTTCGACGATGTAGCCCGGGGCAAGAGAATCGGCCAGGGCCTTCCTGTCGCTGGCGAAGTCAAGCCTGATCTTCACTCCGTCGGGCCTGATCACGTAATTGGCTCCAGGGTGGTCGAAGGGGCCCTTGTTCACGAGATCTTTGAGATAGTCAAGGTTCCAGGGTGAGACCTTCTCCGGGATGGTGAGCTTCTTCGCTACTTCGAATGGAACGCCAACTTCGCCGATGTCGAGGCTCGGGTCGGGGCTGATGACCGTCCTGCTCGAGAAGTCGACCCTCTTGCCAGACAGCGAGCCTCTGAATCTCCCTTCCTTCCCCTTCAGCCTCTGGCTGAGCGTCTTCAGGGGGCGGCCCGAGCGGTGATGGGCCTGGGGTATCCCGGAGACTTCGTTGTCGAAGTAGGTGGTGACGTGGTAGTGCAAAAGGTCCACGAGGTCCTGGACGATGAGGTGTGGGGTGCCCGATTCCTTGCTCTCTCTGACTCTCTGATTCACTCTGAGGATGTCGACGACCTTGTGGGTGAGGTCGTCTTCGGAGCGGATCCCTGACTCGAGGGTAATGGA
The DNA here is from genome assembly GCA_035300255.1 of Nitrososphaerales archaeon. Taxonomy (GTDB): domain Archaea; phylum Thermoproteota; class Nitrososphaeria; order Nitrososphaerales; family Gagatemarchaeaceae; genus UBA183. The sequence continues at coordinate 3,049 of DATGVR010000090.1, read as the reverse complement.
GGGCCGGACTGTGAGGGGCGGGACAGGAAGGACCTGGAGCACGAACCATTCGGGCCGTGCGGCTTTGTGGTTGAAGCCGAGCAGCGCGAGGTCCTCGTTGTTTACCCTCTCGAGCCTTTCGCGAATGGCCACGGGGAGAAGACGAGTCGCTCCCCCTTCCTCGGTGATCTCGTGGAAGATGGTGGGCTTTGTGAATTCAATCTGATACTGCTGCTTCCCACAGTGGGGACAGAGCTTGACCTTCTTGGCCTTCGTGACGATTTCCTTTGTCACGATTTCCTGGAGGGACGGGGTGAAGTCTGACTGGGTAGTGAGCTTGGAATGATAGGCTTCGAGCTCCTGCTGTGTTAGCAGGATCCTCCCGCATGACCTGCAGGTGGTCTGGACGAGCCGGTTGATCTCGTCGACGAACGCAATGTGCAGGACAGGCTCGGCGAGCTCGATGTGCCCAAAATGTCCAGGGCATCTTCCGGCCGTGCTCCCGCACGTCCCGCACTTCTGACCGGGCTCCAGGGTGCCAAGCCTGCTGTCCATCAGGCCTCCTTGGACTGGCATCCCGTCCTCGTCGTAGGTTTCTGGCTGAGTTATCTCTGCGACCGAATACTTCCTTACTTCACTGGGAGAGAAGACGGCGAAGTTGATCCCGCCGATTGTCTTGAGTGCTTGTTCCATCGACATTTCTCTACACCTTGTCCTTGAGCTGAAGTCGCGGTGCGATGTTCAGACTCATCATTTCCTGCAATAGGAGCTTGAATGCGTACGCGACCACTACAGTGGATATCTTGGCCTGGTCTCCGTCAATCTTGCACGTGTACTTCCGCTGCTTTGCGTCGTAGTAGGCTATCAGGCCGCACTTCTCGCAGACGTAGATTTCAGTCTTGTCCGCCTCGTCGAGGAGCCTGTCCTTCAGGACCATAGATGCGCCGTAGGCGATGAGGCAGTCCCTCTCCATCTCTCCGAACCGTAGGCCGCCTCCTCGTGCTCTCCCCTCGGTGGGCTGCTTGGTGAGCATCTGGACCTGGCCGCGGGCCCTGGCGTGGATCTTGTCGGCGACCATGTGGTGAAGCTTCTGGTAGTAGACGACCCCGACGAAGACGTCGGCTGCGAATTTCTTGCCTGTCTTGCCGTCGTACATGACCTCCCTCCCAGTCTCTTCGAAGCCCCTCCCTCGGAGGATCTTCTCCATTTCTTGGATGCTTTCACCAGCGAAAGCGGAACCGTCGACTGGCGAGCCTCGGAATGCCCCCGCCTTCCCCGCTATCGACTCGATGAACTGGCCGACGGTCATCCTTGATGGGAATGCGTGAGGATTGATTATGACGTCGGGAACTATTCCTTCTGCAGTGTAAGGCATGTCCTCCTGCGGGACCACTAGTCCGATTACCCCTTTCTGGCCGTGCCTGGACGCGAACTTGTCCCCGATTTCAGGGACCCTCATGTCCCTGACCCTGACCTTGAACATCCGGCCTCCCTCGACGTTTTCCGTCATGAAAATCGAGTCCACCACTCCCGTCTCGGAGGGCCTGACGGCCACCGACGTGTCCCGCCTGTAGGGCCCTTTAATCTCGAACTCCTTGTACTCCTCCATGAACCTGGGTGGGCTTGTCCTTCCAATCACCACGTCCCCGCCGGTGACCTGGGACTCGTGGGCGACGACACCGTCTCCTTCAAGGAGTCTGTAGAACTTCTCTCCGCGGTATCCTCTTATGTTGGATTCGGCAGACGGGACCTCGAACGTGTCCCTCATCCCGCCTAGGTACTGCTTTGCTTGGCCTTCGTACAGCCTGTAGAAGAATGAGCGAGCAAGCCCTCTCTCGACGCTCGACTTGTTCATGATGATGGCGTCCTCTATGTTGTAGCCTTCAAAGGAAAGTACGGCGACGACACAGTTCTGTCCTATTGGCCGCTCGTCGATCTTGAGCAGGTCCAGAGTCCTCGTGCGGACCATCGGCGTCTGGGGACTGACCAAGAGGTGCTGCCTGACATGCGGGGATATGGGGTAGGTCGGAGAGCTGAAGCCCAGGCTCTGCTTGGCCATTGCGGATTCGTAGGTGTTCCTTGGCGACTGGTTGTGCTCAGGGTAGGGGATGATCGAAGCCGCGATGCCGAACATGGCGGCTGGGAAGAGCTCCATGTGGCCGTTCTTGGTCGAGATATCTTCGGGACTCATGGCGACGAGGCAGTTCTCTTCCTCGTTGGCGTCGATGAGTTCGATGGTTCCCTGCTCGACGAGGTCCCGCCATGAAGACTGGCCGGTGCTTACCTTGTCGATGATCTCGGGGTTGAGAAGTGGTCGGCCGCTTTCCACCACGACCAAGGGCCTGAGGACTCGGCCCGAGCTGAGGCTGATGTACAGCCTGGGGTAAGCCTTGCCGTTGATCGGGGCTATGTAGAGTACGCTGGCGCTTGGATTAATCTGGCCCTCCCTTCGCAGCTTTCGGAAGGCCTTCGCTAGTCTTTCGCCGTCGTCCACGTAGCCGAGGAACCTTCCGTCCATGAATATTCTGCACCCTTCGACCTGGAGCTTCTGGTCAGAATCGCGGACCGATTTGGCTCCGAGCTCCCATAGCTTCTCCTCCACCTCTTGCGACGGGACGCTTACGGAAATGATGGCCGAAAGCGCGAGGTTCTTGACGAGGCCGCAGTTCACGCCTTCTGGAGTCTCCGAAGGACATATCCTGCCGAAGTGGGTGGCGTGGAGGTCTCTGGCCTCGAAGTTCGGCTGGCTCCTGCTAAGCGGGGACTGGACCCTTCTGAGGTGGCTCAGGGTGCTGAGATAGTTGGTCCTGTCGAGGAGCTGGGTGACCCCCACCTTCCCTCTCCCCCAGTTGCCTGTCGCTATGGCGTTATTGAGCTTGTCAGTGATTATGCCCGTTCTGATGGCTGCACCCACTACGTTGCCACCGCGTTTCTGTCCCGTCCGCTCAAGCTGGTACTTCATGTCCCTGACCAGGTTGCGGAAGGCGGTCCTGAACAGGTCAGCCAGCATCTGGCCTGCGAACTTTATCACTTTGTTGCCGTAGTGGTCCTTGTCGTCGGCTTCGATCCA
>DATGVR010000089.1:0-2078 GCA_035300255.1 Nitrososphaerales archaeon | reverse complement strand
TTTACCCAGTCCCAGTCGTAAATGATCTGAATAGCACCCAGGGAGGCGTGGGCCTCGGCGAGAGAATCGTCGATGTCCATCGCCCTATGAGCATAGCCCTTCGCCTTTTCGAAGGCCTCCTTGGGGCGCATGAACCACTGGTGCCGCCCCATCTGCGTGTAGCTGTCGGCGAGGCCTGTGTAAGGAAGGGCGTAGCTCGAGTCCTTCTGTACCGCCTCCTCGAAATATCCAATCGCCCTCTTCAGGTCGTCCTTCTTCCTCTGCCCCAACTGGTGTCTCCCCCTCAGATACAGCACGTAGGCATCGATGTTTTCCGGGGCCTTCCGCTCGATGATGGCCCTCTGTTCTCTTAGTAGCTGTACCTTCAGGGCCTCCGCCACCTTCCCCGCGATGTCAGATTGGATGGCGAAGACGTCCTCCAGGTCTCTGTCGTACTTCTGCGCCCAGACCGGCTCCTCGGTCCTTGCGTCCACCATCTGCACTGCCACCCTGAGCTTGTTCCCGGCTTTCATCACACTCCCCTCCATCACGGTCCCGACGTTCAGTTCCCTGGCGATTTCGCCGGCGCCCTTGTTTGCACCCTTGTACTTCATCGTCGAGGTTCTCGCTATCACCTTCAGGCCTGGGATTGACGAGAGGGTGTTGATGACCTCCTCTGTAAGTCCGTCGGCGAGGTATTCGTCCTGCGCGTCGGAGCTGAGCATGGTCAGGGGAAGGACTGCGACCCTGTTGGGCTCGAGGGTAGAAGCAGAAGGGACGGCCGTCTCGTTGGAAAGGAGAACCCTGTAGGCTTCGATGGGGACGCTCACATTCTTCAATTGGCGCTTGCCCAGCGAGACAGTCCGGAACTCCCTGTTGTTCCTGATGAGGTCGAAGACCTGGCCGGTGACGCAGATCCCTCCCGGTTCGGCCAGCTCGTGCACTCGTGAAGCAACGTTGACTGCGTCTCCGTAGACGTCACCATCTCTATGTTCGACATCGCCGAGGTGAACGGCAACCCTCAACTGTATTTTCCTGTCCTTTGGGGCTGAGAGGTTGCGGTTGCGGAGGGTCTCCTGGACCTCGACAGCGCTTCTTACTGCATCGAGGACGCTGGGGAACTCCACGAGGAAGCCGTCTCCGAGAGTCTTCACTTCTTTGCCGCTATGCCTCGCGAATATGGGCCTGACGAGCTGCCTATGCTCCTCAAGGAGGCCTAGTGCCATGGCCTCGTCGGTCTCGGACAACGAGGTGTAGCCGACCATGTCGGTGAACATTATGGACGAAAGCCTGCGGTCCGCCTGCGACATTACAATTGCCAACCCCTCAGCCTTTGATAAAGTCATTAGCCGAATGGGGTGCCTATTCTTTGACCCTTCGAGATTCTGCCTCGAGTATTCTGGGTCTAGTCATCTGGAGCATGGCGTATTCGTTCCCGCTTTCATCCCTGAAGTTGATGCATGGCCCGTCCGGAATCTCGAACTTGCCACCATCAGGTTTCCATCCTCTAGCTTTCAACTCCTTGGAGGCGGCGCCCAAATCCTCGACCTCGTAAATCGGCCTCTTGCTGGGAGTTTTCACGTGGTCAGCAAGGAGGAGGTACGGCTCGCCAGCCAGGTCGAATGCGGCTACCCTCGCGTCAAATTCTTTGAACTCCCAGACAAGTCTCGCGCCCAAGACGTCCTTGTAGAATCTGTGGTCTGCGTCGTAATCCGTGGTCCCCACATAGATGTAGGCGAGACGCTTAAACGGACTCTGCCCCATCTTTCGTTTTGAAAGCTCGATTCGGAAATAAACCTAGCGAGAGCGATTCGTTTCTTTGTCCCATCAGGAATTTCGTTGAGAGATCAGCTTCATGACTCTCTCGACCCGTTTTCGCTTTGATTCCTTTTCGATGCCGCCGAGCCGTAAAGCAAGAGTCTTCATGAAAACGCTCCTGTTTCCATCGTTTACTATTGGTGGGAGACCTTCGGCGTACATGGGGAGCTGATTGTCCGGACAATTCTCCAATTGTTTTATCAACAATGGCAAAGCCTTAGCTTCCTGCTTCCTGATTGATGCGAGCTTGGTCAAGATACTCACCGCATGGTCCCTGGTGA
>DATGVR010000088.1:0-3778 GCA_035300255.1 Nitrososphaerales archaeon | reverse complement strand
CATGAGGACCCCCATCCATGAGCGGATGGAATTTGCGACTGCCTTCGAGGCACCGGCCCTCAGGGCGATGGTCCTGACAAACCTAGCCAGGAAAGTCCCAACGACGGCGACGCCGACGATGAGTGCGACTACCTCAGCCGCGGTGAGCCAGAGCGGTTTGGCCTCGGCAAGCGCAGTTGTAGTCGAGGTGGAATTGGTGGTAGAGACTACTTGAAGCAGCCCGGTCAGGAGGGAGACGTCCAAAGCCCTACAAGGTCAAAGGACAGAGCGGGAAAAACATTTTCGAGCCCCCATGCGTTTATTACCTATGAACCGGGCGATGGCACGAGTAGAGGTTGGCGGCCCCCGAGGTCAAGTTCGTCACCGCGCCCAGGCTTATTGTTGCTGCAATCGAACGGAAGGGCTCCTATTCCACCATTGGCGAATCGATGCGTGAGCTGAAGACATGGATAGATTCGAAGGGAATCGAGCAGGCTGGATACCCATTCTGCCTATTCTATGACAACCCAACGGAGACTCCCGAAGCTGATCTGAGAAGCGAGGCGTGCATTCCAGTAGCGAAGGCCTTTGAGCCAGAGGGAAACTACAAGGTGAAGGAGTTCTCAGAGGCCCAGGTAGCCGAGACGCGTCACCAAGGGCCCCCCGAGGAGTTCGCAAAGACTTACGGTCCGTTCCTTGAAAGCCTGCTTAACCAGGGATACCAGATGGTTGGACCTGCAAGGGAGTATTTCATGACCGTCTCCGACGTCAACGGGCCCGGTTCGGGATTCCTGATCCAACAGGCAGTCACCAAGAAGTAGAGCAACCGCGCTTAGTTTGAATAGACGCGCGGCTGGGCCCCACCACTTGGCTCACCACTTCACGAGAATAGGACTCGTGCAGATGGCCATGTCAAAGGACGTAAACGCGAATCTCAACAAGGCCCTATCCGGCGTGGACGAAGCGGCGAAGAAGGGGGCAGGGGTGGTTTGCCTGCCGGAGCTCTTCGCCTGGCGCTACTTCCCTGCGACCAGGAACTCACACCAGGTTCCACAATCAATCCCGGGGCCTGTCAGCCATGCGCTCTCTGAATCCGCCAGGAAGAACGGCGTAGTGTTGGTCGGGGGGACAATCTTTGAGAAAGCGGGAAACTCGAGGTACAACACTTGTCTGGTTTTTGATGAAAAGGGGAGGACCCTCTCGAAGTACAGGAAAGTGCACATCCCCCAGGACGAGCACTACTTTGAGCAGGACTACTTCAGTTCCGGAACTAAGTACAAAGTGGCGAAGACTAGAACGGGAGGGGTGGGGACTCTGATATGTTTCGACCAGTGGTATCCCGAGGCTGCGAGGGTAAACAGGATTATGGGGGCTGACATGCTGTTCTACCCTACCGCCATCGGATGGGTCAAGGGCATAGAACCAGTCGAGGGAGATTGGAGGCAGGCGTGGGAATCGGTGCAGGTTGGACACGCCATTGCGAACAGCGTCGTGGTATGTGCGGTGAACAGGGTGGGCCCTGAGGGGGGCACCAATTTTTGGGGCAGCTCCTTCGTGTGCGACCAGTTCGGTAAGGTTCTGTTCAGAGCAGGACGAGAGGAAGGTGTTTTCACCGTAGACTGCGACCTCGGGCTGGCAAAGACAGTGGAGGAGGGATGGGGGTTCATGCAGAATAGGAAGAAGAAGACATACTCGGCCATCTTGGACTAGCTCGACATGGCCGATACCCCAGCATCGCTTGGCTACATGATGCCTGCCGAATGGGAGAAGCACGAAGCGACCTGGCTGTCTTGGCCGAAGGATCCGAACACCTTTCCTTCTGATATCTTGCCCAAGGTCGAGGCCGCCTACGCGAAGATGGTGGGGGGCCTGAGTGCTGGTGAAGAGGTGAGGATCCTCGTAGACGACGCAAAGTCAGAGGCCAGGGTCAGGCAGAAGATCGGGAGGGGAGGCTCCCTCTCCTTCACGCGGATAAAGACGGTCGACGTTTGGGTGAGGGACTACGGTCCTACCTACCTGACCGGGAAGAACGTCGCACTCGTAAAGTGGGTTTTCAACGCCTGGGGGAATAAGTACGACGACCTGCTTCCTGACAATGAGTCGGGGGGGAGGCTCTCCGAATCCACCGGGCTGAGAGTGTTCATGCCGGGCATAGTGTTGGAGGGAGGTTCGATCGACGTGAACGGCAACGGGAGTGTCTTGACGACCGAGCAGTGCCTCCTTAACCCGAACAGAAACCCGCGACTAGGGAAGAACGCGCTTGAATCGGTGCTCCGAGAAAATCTCGGCGTGAAGAGTGTCATTTGGCTTAAGCGCGGGATAGAGGGGGACGACACCGACGGGCACGTCGACGACGTCGCGCGATTTGTTGGGCCAACAAAGCTCGTTACCGCATCCGAGCCTGAAGCTTCTGACCCGAATCATGGAGCACTTGAAGAAGACCTGGCGATTCTTGAATCCTCGACTGACCAAGATTCGCGGCCTCTCGAAGTCATCAGGCTCCCGATGCCCCGACCTATTTACTCAGGCGACGGGAGACTTCCCGCCAGTCATTTGAATTTCTACATTGGGAATTCGTGCGTGCTTGTCCCGACATTCGGAGGGGATAGCGACAAAGAGGCTCTGAGGCTGCTAGGGGGCCTATTTCCAAGAAAGGAAGTGGTCGGGGTGGACTGCAGGGCCTTGGTCTACGGCCTGGGGACGATTCACTGCGTCACCCAGCAGGTTCCGGCTGCAAAATAGCGAAGACACGAGCCTAATTGAACCCGGCCACGTCGGCCTTGACCCTGGAAACGAAGTCATCGACCGGGACTCCGAAGGTCTGCTCTCCAGCCCTTGTTCGGACGGCGACACTCTTGGATTCCTCTTCCTTCTTTCCCACGACGAGCATGTACGGAATCTTCAGGAGCTGGGCATTTCTGATTTTTGCTCCCATGGTCCCGCTTGCGAAGTCCCCCTCGGCCCTCAACCCAGACTTCAGAAGCGATTCGAGTACTTTCCCACCGTATTCCTTGTGCTCGTCAGATAGCGGGATCACTTTGACCTGGACCGGAGACAGCCACACTGGTAGTGCCCCTTTGTAATGCTCGAGCATTATTCCTACGAACCGCTCCAAAGACCCGAGGATGGTCCTGTGAAGGACGACGGGAGTGTGATCCTTCCCGTCAGGGCCGGTATAGCTTAGCTTGAACCTCTTCGGCATCTGGAGGTCAAGCTGGAACGTGCCGCACTGCCATTCTCTCCCGAGTGAGTCCTTGATATCAACGTCAACCTTCGGGGCATAGAAATTGCCCTCCTTCTCTTTCACTTCGTACTTCCATCCTTTCTTCTTCACCGCCCTGACCAGTGTGTCGGTCGCTCTCTTCCACTCTTCTTCGCTCCCCATCGACTCATCGGGCCTTGTGGAAATCTTCACCTTGTACTCCAGCTTGAAGACCCCGTAGACTTTCTCCATCAGGTCGAGCATGCCCCCCAGCTCGGTCTCGGCCTGCTCTTCGGTGCAGATGATATGGGCGTCATCCTGAGTCAGGGACTTGACCCTGAAGAGGCCGCTGGCGACTCCGCTCAACTCGTTCCTGTAGAGCGGGTCGAAAATTGAGTACCTGACTGGGAGCTCGCGAAAACTCCATTTTCGCGACTTGTAAATCATGAATGTCGAGGGACAGTTCATGGGTTTCATGCCCATCTCTTCGTCCCCGAGAGCCGTAAGGAACATGTTGTCCCTGTAATGCTCCGAGTGGCCGCTCACTCTCCAGAGGGCAGTGTTTGCTAGAGTAGGGGTGCTTATCTCAATGTAGCC
>DATGVR010000087.1:0-1632 GCA_035300255.1 Nitrososphaerales archaeon | reverse complement strand
ATGCTCCCTTCCCGGAGCGGGTGATGGTCAACAAGCACCTTCACTCCTCCACTTGCTCTCATCTTCTCCTTCCATCCATCTAGGAGCTCTTCATCCCCTACGTCCACGGCAACGTAAAGGTCGTATTCCTCCTGACTATCTTGTACCGTCCTGTGTGGGAACCTTCCACTCAGCTTCGTCGTCAGCGTAGTCATACCCCCTGGGGTCACTATATCGACTTCGCACCGAGGGGCGAGGCTCCTGATCAGCTTCGTGAGGGCGTATGCCGAAAGATAGGCGTCGGCGTCTGCGTTCCGGTGGCACACGACGGCCGCCCTGTGCAAATCCCTGGCATCAAGGAACGGGAACTTCCTGAGCACGACGTCAGTGGTCAAGGGCGCTGTTTACCTAGGCGTCACCAGGTGGCTGCGCCTGGGACTGCTTCCCCCTTACAGCCTCGTCAATTTTGCTCTGAAGGTCCCGTAGACTGTCCTTGAACCTGGTCTCCTGTTTCGCTAGCACCATCTTTCTTGTGTTGGCGAGCTCCTTCCTTTCGTTCAGTTCCTTCATCACGTCCTCCTTCTTCACCTTCACGAGCAGGTTCCCCGCGAACTTGTAGACCGCCTCCGAATCCGCAGCCTTCTCCAATTCTTCAAGGGCCTTCTCGGTCTCGGAGAGCTCCAGTTCCACCTGCTGCTTCTGGGCCATCACCGCTTGCAGGTTTTGCTGAGTCTGGTCGAACCTCGCCAGCTGCTCTCTGATAATCGGCGGGAGCTCGGGCTGGCTCATTTTCGGTCCGGCGGCCTTGTATCTACTTATAGCCTTTCGGGGTTCTGGGCGACCGACCTAATCTTCTCGAGTAATTCTTTTGCCTTATCCGCTACTCCGGCTGGCCGGTCGGACTCGATCTTGACCTCGCACAGTCCGTTGCGTTCCTTCGCGGATGGGAATGACTGCCTGATTGCGACCATAGTTTTCTCATCCGCTCTAAAGGCGATCTTCAGCTCAACGAACTGAATGGGTCTATCTGGCTTTGGCCTGCGCGAGGTCATAGGCTCCACCCGCCACGGTGTAGCCGCACACCTTGCAACTCCATATCCCCGAGGCGGTCCGACTGAGCTTCATGCTCGAGCATGCCGGACACTCCCGGGCCTGCTTAAGTGTCCTGAAGACCCTGGCGTACCTTTTCCTGAGCGTACCGCCATACTTCTGCCCGAGCCCCTTCAGACTCTCATTTGCTTTCGGCATTATTTCACGGCCTCCAGAATCAACTTCCGAATTTCCTTTCCTACTTTGATCGATGTGTCGACGGCTTCGAGGACCTGGGCTGGGCTGATAGTGCTCGCCTCCCCCTTCTGACTGGCGACGACGCTGCCGTCGTCATCTGTTGTTATGGTCACCCTCATGTCCATGGACGCCTCCTCTTCGGCGTTGGGGTCCACGATGAGCCTGTCCCCTATCCTGGCCAACGTGACCGAGACCGGAGTTTTCTCGACCTTGACCGGCACTACCTCATCGGTCGCCTCAACCTTGTCGTCCTTGACAACGTACTTCTTCATCTTGGAAGTCCTCAGAGCAGCCACGACCGCATAGCTAGTCGCGTCGAACAGATTACCGTCTACGTTCATAATGTTACAGTCGACGAAGACCGTC
>DATGVR010000086.1:0-35786 GCA_035300255.1 Nitrososphaerales archaeon | reverse complement strand
CCTGTCTCGGCGTCTGCCTTCGCGACGGCCACACTCCCAGCCTCGCTCAACGGTTCCGCCGTCTTCACCGTGAACGGATCCGGCTCGGTCCAGCAATCCACATCTCTCCAGGCCTCAGCTCTGCTCAACGGCGGGGCATCGGTCAATTCAGGTTCATCGTCCACCATCACATTCAACGGGAACATCAGCCTGAACGCCACCATCGCAGGGATCCATGTAACTGGGATCCTGACGGGTCAACAGTACATCATCACTGTCATCGGAGCCAACACCTACGCCAGTACTATTGTGGTGGCCTCCTAGGCCACCCCGTTTTTGTTTTTCGAGGTAGTGATCTTATTTGAAAGCCGCCCGAAAGCCCTCTTCAGAAAGGGAAATCGCCCTAGATGAGACCCACGCGGGGGCCACAAAGTCGTTCAAGTCAGGGAAGCTTAGGCTCCTCATGCAGGAGCGAGAGGGAGTTGCTTCAAGGCTGGTCGAGCTCGACTACATGATCTGGGCCCTCGAGGAAATATACAGGAAGGAGCCTGTGAAGATGCGCCCTTCACTATTTGGAACGCCCGTTCCACAGGGTTCCTTAACCACCGAGGGAGGTAAGGCTCAGCCATGAACGCAATCGGCGGGCCGAGGTTGTTCGCAGCCGCAATCGCATGCCTTGTGCTGGCGGGAGCCTTTACTCCTCTTGTGCTTCAGGGCCAGGGAAGCCAGACGGGATCGAGCCAGCTCTCTGTGCTCATCGGCGCCGCCGAATCTTCAAAGTTGTATGCCCACGCCTCAGTCGACTACGCAGTCTCCCATAGCCTGGCAGTAACAGGAGCCAAGGCCCAGCTCGACCAAGGGGATTCGCTTCTAGCTTCTGCAAAGGCGAAAGCTCAGGCAGGAAACAGCCTAGCCGCAGGCATCCAGGATGCTGAAGCAGCGATGTCCGCCTACTCCGAGGCGTCGACGGAAGCATCCGTTGCACTAAGCAAGGCCGGGCTAACCGCCTCGGCAAACTACTACGCAGCCGAAGACGCAATCGTCGAAATAAGAGCAACAGCAACCGCGGCCCTTTCGGTCGCAGCTCAGGCTTGCGCAAATGCCGGAGCGGCCGCCCTGAACGCCGCCGCATTCGCCGATGCCTGCTCGAAGGTCAACGCCCAGGTCGCAAGTGCCAGGGCCCATCTCAGCCAGGCTGCTTCGCTCCTGGTCCGGGCCAATGGCCAAACCAACGCTACGTTGGATCTCTCGCCGGCCCTTTCGCTCATCGCGTCCGCTAGAGGAGAAGTAGCTTCGTGCCAGTCAGCCCTAGTCACGATTGCTTCGTACTCGTACTCGGCGCGCGCCCGGGCTTACATTACATCTGTCATCGTCCCGCTCTCAGCCAAAGCCAACGCCAGCATCAAGAGCGAGCAGGCATTTCTAGCGAATCTGACACAACTCCAAAGCGCCTACACCGCCTACGATCATTCACAGACCTCAGCGGTGGTGACCGTCACCTCTTCGACGTCAGCAGTGGCCACGGCCATCTCACAGGCTCAAACCGACGCGGCCACAGTATCCACTAGGGTCTCCGCCGCACATAGCACGGAAGTGCAGTCCCAGCAGGACTTCGCTGGAATCTCTAGCCTGATTGCTCCGTTCACAAGTGTGAGCGCGGTGGCCTCACTCCAGGCATCAATTCAAGCGGCTGAATCGGACGCCACAGCCTATGATTCGAAGGCAAATACGGCAGGGAACGACGCCTCGGCTTTCGCCTCCACTGGAATCAGCGGCCTCACAGTCTACCTGACTACGGTTCAGGGAGACCAGACGAGCGTCTCTGCTGCTGCCAGCGCGTATACTTCGGCCTGTGCTTCGGTGCAGGCCCAGCTAGCCACGGTCGTCAATCTCGGCATCATATCTGGGCTCACTCAATGGCAGACAACCCTTTCAACAGACTGTTCGTCGGTGACATCCACCACAGCCAGCCTTGGCACAGCACTTCAGACCGAGGTCTCAGACATTACCACGCTCCAGAGCAACGCAACCTCGTTGGGGTCCGCGATTTCCGCCTCGACATCCGCCATCCTCGTCGCCAACTCCCTGGTCTCCACCGCAGCGTCAGTCTCAGGAGAGGGGAAGGCGTACGTCAATTCCACCTCCAATGTTGTTCTTGACAAGGTTTCGACCGAAGTGCAGACGACGGCCAATGCGGCACAGTCTCTAATCGCATCAGCCAACGCGTGCCTACAGTCGAGCGTCTCCGCGTTTGCGTCGAGCGCCCTTGCGCTTTCCAACTCTGCTGCGGCACTTAGGACCCAGTCACAGAGCTACGTGACGATACTGACGACCGCAAGTTCATACGTAAACAGCGACACGCATACTAGGATCTCAGAGGCGGCCACTGGCCAGGCCGACGTCTCCCAAGCACTGCAACTCTTCTCGGGACTGAACGTGTCCGCCGGTGCAGTTGCAATTGCCCAGGCCTACGTGGAGTTCGAGGCGTCGTCGTCGGTCAGTACATGAGAGCCTAAGCCCCTAAGTCCCTTTGTCTGAGTATCTCAATCTGATTCTGAGAACCTGTCTTCGTAACTTTCACGTAGCCGAGCCTCTCCAGCCGTTTGATCTGTCTCCATGCTGAAGTCTTGGGCAACGCGAATCTGGTCCTTATTTCAGGCTCGAGGACCTTGCCGCCCTTCTCTTGAATGAAGTTCAGCACTTGCACGTCGTCCGGCCTGAGCTCGCCGCTGATGGGGCCTAGGCCCCGCCTTCTCCACCACCTGAACGATAGGCCCCCGGCTGCAACGGCCAACAGGATCGCTCCTAGCTCCCCAAGCAACGCCAGGTACGACCCCGCAGACCCTCCGGGCGTGCCGCCTCCGGTCGAGGTCGACGTGGCGCTCCCGAGCGAGACGCCATAGCTAATCCTCCACGTTCCTCGCTCAAGAGTCAAAACCGGCGACTGGTTCGTCTCGTTGATTGAGGTCGGCGACCCCGAAACAGAACTCAATGTGGAGAGTTGGGGGAGGACCACCGTCGAATTGTACGGCGTAGCGAAGGCGAGGGTCCAAACGGTGCCGTTCTTGGACGTTAGTCCGTTGGTGTCATACCGCAAGGTCAGCATCGTGGCGCCGAGGGTATAGACCGTCACGTTGGAGCCTCCCGATGGGAAGCCATACGAAAGAGGGGAGCCGTTCTGGTCGGTGGCGACCAGGTTGGAAACCACGGATGAAAGCAGAGGCAAAACAACGGTCGTGGCCTTGGAGCTCGAGGTTACAACCTGTGTCACGTTCACGTAGCCATCGGAGTAGACGCGCAAGGTCAAAGACTCACCCGCGGTGGCGACCGTGAGGGGCGAAAGGACGAGGAGGACAACGACACCCAGCGGGAAAAGATCCCAACGATTCAAGCGCTTGAGTTCCAACTCGACACGCTATCTGTCCCGCTAAAAGCGTGCCGGAGTCTTTCGCTACTGTATCCCGGTTGGCTGGTGGCAGGAGTAATTGGACGGGGTGATTGCTGCGTTCGTAGCCGATGTGCTCGCGATGTTGTAGACTATGGTGAACTGGCCCCCGTTGGCCAGGGACTGCACGGCGATGGAAAGGTCCACGTTTGTCAGTGTGGCAGAAGGCGGACTAATCGTGAATGGCATGAACAGCGTCTGGTTGCTCGCTACGATGGAGAGCCGCGTTTCGCACACCGGCGTGTTGGCGGAATCTGAGGCTGGCGAAGTGAGCTGCGCGTAGAGGGGGAGGTAGCTGCCGTTGAGCCATCTCACCTGGAATGCGAACTCGGTTCCGTTGAATGATGACGAGACCACCCTCGCGTATTGATCGAACGGCCTTTGCTGAGCAGGAAAGCTGTCGTTTGTCAGAGCAAGGTATCCGACGTACAGCCCGAAAATGGCGGCGCCGACTACGGCAGTTACCACCAGGGCCCGCGACCTTGAGCGGCCCCTCCCCTGCTTTGAGCCTCTCCCGCTATCTGAGGTCGTCAAGCTTCGTGGAGGATCGCATGAGTGAAAGTATCCTGTCGAAATATGTAGCGAGGGCTTCCCTGAATTTGGCGCTGTCCCACTCTGGCTTTGCGTTCTCCAAGAATTCCTCGACCCAGGCGAACTCGTGTTCGGACTTCTCTCCGAGGGCCGACAGGAAAGATTCATTCCTGTAGTACATCTCGCTCCCCTTTTCGAATAGGCTCCTCCTTTTCAAAGACGCGATTGCGAAGGCGTTCCTGTTCAGCAGTCCTGCGTCCAACACCGGGTCTCCCGATGGCCTGTCGGAAACCCATTCCGAAAAGAACCTTTTGGCCATCTCCCGCTCCTTTTCTCCCATCACCGCAAACACGATGTCGTCCACCAAAATGTTCTGCAGGTGGTTGAATGCGTCCACCAAGTATTCCGTCTCCTTGGCACGGAGCCCGTCTTGCTCTTTCAGGCCATCGAGCACTTCATCCAAGGCCTCCCCGTCGTGAGAGCAGGCTCCCTTCTCGGTAAAGTAAACGTGAGATAGCTCGTGCAACACTAGTCCACCGAGCATCTCTGAATCCAGAGCCCACTCGGAAATCATAATCTTATGCACCTGCCCCTCCTTCTTCGCATACCCCATTATTGCGAGGTTCGGCTCTACGTTGAGCGTCACCTTAGACCGCACGGCGTATCCTTTTTCCTTCATTCTTTCCATCGCCCATTCGAGGGTGTTTTGTAGCGACTTGTCGGTGCTCGCCGCGTGCATCTTTCTCTGGCCTCGTGCGCTTGCACACGGATAAACATCTCGGTCGGCCCGCATGCCAAGAGCAATCTATCGCAACGCTATTTTATGGGAGAAGGTAGGAAAGAATCATGTCTTTCAGGAGGTGGACCGCGGGGATTCTTGCAATCGTAGGAGGGGTTCTGATGCTTGGGAGTGGCTACGCATCGAGAAGCTTTCTCTACTTGGCTCTTGGTTACACCGAACCTCGCATAGTCGACTTCCTTAATGGAATGGTCGCCGATGCAGCGGTCTTTGCAATCGCTACGCTGGAACTCATCATCGCCCTTGGAGGTGCGACCGTCGCCGTCGGGGGCATCATCATCTTGGCACGCCACTCCACGACGGGAAGAATTCTGATGTTTCTCGGAGGGGGAGCGGGCTTCTTGGGTCTATTGATTTCCTTCGGATATTCGACCTACAAGCTGGGGGGCCTTGGCCCGGCTCTTTCCTATCTTCCCTACTGGCTTGGACTTGTATTTGCGGTAGTCGGGAGGAGACTTGCGAAAGGAGTCTAACGCGGATTGGGAAGACCGTCAACTACGTGCTCAAAGCAAGGGCAAGCAGAAGAGCGCCGACATTATCGCAGGACGATACGCCTTGTCTACGAAGAGCACCAGGTTTCGCAGACTATTCAAAGAGGCGCTCCGCCGTCCGCCCGAATCCATTCCAAGGATAACTTCAGTCCGGTCTGTCGCGCTCTCGAACCGACCCACGAAGACTATCGTTGGGCTGACCAGGTACTCCGACCTGAAGTTCCTCATGGTTTTCTCTCGCCCCAGTCAAACGATCACGTTCTACTCCATCCTGTTCGACGCCTTGTCAGACAGGGCGGCTCTGGCCGTTATCGCCCACGAACTTGCCCACGCGTGGCTGAACGAACACGTCAGGCCCGAGGAATCCCGGAACAGGGAGCTCGAAGCCGACCGATTGGCAAGAAAGTGGGGGTTCGGAGCTGAACTCGACGCCCTCGATAGAGAGGCCGAGACGGTCAACGAGTGAAGCGGTCGCTCACTGGTATATCGTGGTACTTCCTGACTGTCTCGGTGGGGAAGTCGGGACTGCTTTCGCTCGCAACTCGGCGAGGTCAACTTCGAATCCGGCCGTCGCCGTCAGAGCATCGAGCAGTTTGGTGACAGACCTTGCATGTGGGCTCGGCTCACCATGGTCCACCGACAGCTTGTACCCACGCATTCCGTAATCCTTCGCCATTGCGACCACCATCGAAGCGAAGAAAGGGGCGGGCTCTTCGCTGAGGATCTTCACTCCATGCTTCTTGAGCTTGGCGACTCCGACCGCGTCGGTTGCGAACCCGCTGACAACCGGGTCCACCTCTGGCGGCAGAGGATTCTCGGCCCACCGTGCTCCCACGGAGAAAAGCTCCTCAACCCCCATCCCCTTCGCCCGTGTGAGGAGGAATCGGGCGAACTCATGTTGGTCGTCCATGGGACTTGTGTCGCCTGCAAATAGGATCAAGTCACTCTTTCCTTTGGTCACGTAGAAGCTGCATTCGGGGAGTGTCGAGACTCCGTCATCCCTGACAAGGACCTCAGGAGGAAAGGCCGACGTCCGAACGATACCGGTCTTTTCGAATTTCATCTTCTTCAGCATGTAGTCGGCGAGCTCTCTGGCTTGCGAATAGAGCGCCTTGTACTGGGGCATTGACGTTGACAAAGCCACCACCATTGTAGAACCCTTTACAGGCTTGCCATCCAATTCTTGGAAATCGAGCCACACGCCGAGAAACCTAGGGCGACAAGCACTGCGCGTATTTAACCCTCGCCGAGAATTCCCGAGAAACGACGAATGAATTTTAAATACGCCGAATTACGAAAGCAAAACACCGGTTCATGAAAGCCTACTGGAATACACTTTCTCACAATGGAGTAAACTTCCCCGACCCCTATCAGCCCGAGGGGCTCTCAATTGCGGTCAGAGGAACGCAAGTGGTCCTCACTCCCCTTGCTGAAGAGATGGCCTACCAGCTCGCCAAGAAGAAGGACACCCCCTATATCCGGGATTCGGAGTTCGCGTCGAATTTCATGGGCGACTTTGTCAAGCAACTCCCTCCGTCCTGTCGCGGTGCGAAGTTCTCTGATATCGATTTCTCGCAGCTATTCAGGAAGGCCGACCGTGAAAGGGCGGCCAAGGAGGGAATGACAAAGGAGGAGAAGAAGAAACTTGCCGTCGTCCGGAAGGAAAAAAGGGAGACACTCAAGGAAAAATACGGAAAAGCAATCCTCGACGGGAAGGGGGTAGACATAGCGAACTGGCTGGTCGAGCCCCCAGGCCTCTTCATGGGGAGAGGTCAGCACCCGCTAAGAGGGAGATGGAAGCCTAGGGTCCAGTCCTCTGACGTCGTTCTAAACCTCGGCGAATCTGCGCCGACGCCGCCAGGTAACTGGAATGAGGTTGTCCATGATCACAACTCAATGTGGATGGCCAAGTGGATTGACAAGCTCACAGACAAGGAAAAGTACGTCTGGCTCCACGAAAGCTCGCCTATCCAGCAATCCAGGAGCCGGGCGAAGTACGACAATGCCCGGAGGGTCGGGTCGAACTTGCAGCGGATTCGCTCGAAGATATTCAAGGACCTGGACTCGAAGCACGAAACCGCCCGCCAGGTCGCCACAATCTGCTATCTGATTGACACACTAGGAATGAGGGTCGGGGACGAGAAGGACGAAGATGAAGCCGATACGGTCGGTGCGAGCACGTTGAGAGTCGAACACGTCCACCTCAAGGATAACGTCGCCGAATTCAACTTTCTAGGCAAGGACAGTGTTGCATGGCGCAAGTCCGAAACTCTTCCATCGTCAGTGTCGAGAAATCTCAGGGAGTTCACAGCGGGCAAAGGGCCACAGAACGAAATTTTCCATAACGTCACTTCAGGGCTCGTCAACCAATTCCTCTCTTCCATCGTCCCTGGGGCAACCGCCAAGGTATTCAGAACATACCATGCTACTGCCAGAGCGAAAGAGGTTCTGTCTTCCAAAGATGTGAAGACGGCGGACGAACTCGACAAACTCTACCATGCCAAGGAAGCGAACCTCCAGGCTGCGATTTTCTGCAACCACCAACGGACCCCACCGAAGACCTGGGAGGAGTCGTTGCTGAAGAAAACCCAGAAGCTGGACGAGGCGAAGGCCAAGAAAGACGCAAGGCGGGTCGCGAAGCTTCAACGCGAGTTTGATTTCTACGTACGAACCAAGAACTATAACTTGAACACTTCAATGAAGAACTACATCGACCCACGTGTCATCAAGTCCTGGTGCGACTATGTTGGCCTCGATTGGGCCAAGGTCTACAGCAAATCATTACAGAAGAAGTTCTCCTGGGCGGCCCAGCCTGTGCAGAAGTGGGAGCCCGAGTTGCCTGCCGAACTAGAGCCTCTTGCTGCGACTCGACGTATCGGCGATCACTCGCCATAGCTCATCCTCGGGCGCGGCGCGGATAGTTTGCTTGCGTCCGCCTTTGCGTACCAAAACACGCACTCCCTTCTCGGTGAATCTCCCGACTGCCTTTATTCTGCAAATCGGAGTCAGGACCCTTTGAAGGGCTGTCTCCCTTCCCTGCTCCACCGACAAGAGAAGGGCCCCCGACCCTATGAGCCTCAATGGGTCGATCGAGAGCCTCCTACACAGGGCCTTCGTCTCGGGTGCCACCGGGACGAGCCTCTCGTGCAGCTCGAACCCTAGACCCGAGGCCAGAGCCATCTCATAGACGGCTCCGAGGACTCCTCCCTCTGTGCAATCATGCATTGCATGGACATAGCCTGTGCTGTGCGCGGCAACAGCTTCATCCACCACACTGATCTTGTCGAGAAACTTTCCACTCCCCAGCACTGCCGTCCCCTCCAGCCCGGCCGTCTTCGTCAGCATGATAGTGTCGCCCTCTCTCGCGTCTCGGGAGGAAACATAGTCGTCCACGAAACTGAACGCAGTCACGGCGACAATCGGGCGGTGAAGTCCCGGTGTCACCTCCGTGTGACCTCCTACAATGTTGATTCCGAGTCTTTTTGCTTCAATGTGCATTTCTAGGGCGAGCTTCTTTACATCCTTTGCATCTGCCCCTTCTGGCAAGAGGACCACAGACTCGGCGAACTGAGGTCTGCTCCCGCTTGTAGCAACATCGTTGGCACTCACGTCCACGGCATACCTTCCTATGTTCTCGACGACGCCTGTGACTGGGTCTGCGGAAACAATCATGTATTTTCCGTCGACCTTGACGGCGGCGAAGTCGAGCCCTGCCTGGGGAGGGGTTGCGACCTTGTCCGAAGGTGCTCCGGTCAAGCTGAGGACTGCGGAGTTGAGGATGTCGATGGGGATCTTCCCCGGCGGAAGCCGCTTCATTGTTTAGGACTACCAGAGGAAACTTCAGTGGGGGCAGCCCACAACCCACGTCCGCGGGTGATGCGCTTGATGCTTCTCGCCAGTGGAACGGCGACGAGGAGCCCGATGAGCGCCTGGGCTACGTTGAACGGGACCTCGGCCGCCGGAGCCAGCGTGGCTACGACTGATGCCGGGGCTATCAGAGTGAGTACCAGGGACTCGTAAAGGTAGTATCCAGCGACCATCTCCGACCCACCCACCAGCACCGACATGACGCTCTGACCGGATCTTACTTCAATCCTCGTCGCAACAAAGGCGATGATGACAAAGGCCACGGTCCCAAGGGCCGGCCAGAAGAGCTGTGGCACCTGCAGGTCAAAGGTATAGGCCGGTATGTTCCAAGCACCACCAAGGGTGATCGAGAAGTCCCCCGACAAGAACTCAGCCCCTATGTAGGCCAGGGCCAAGCAGAACACCAAGCCGAAACCAAGAGTGATGCCTCGCCACCCCGCTCTTGTGACCTTGGGGAACGTCCTCGTCCCCAGGTAACCTACGATGAACCCCTCAATGCCTTTGATCACTAGAGTTCCGGGCGCAAAAAAGGGAGCGCCGAGGGAAAGGTCAGAGATCATCGAACCAATTCCTCCCGCGAATGCACCGACGTAGGGGCCCATGAGTAGAGCGGTGGTGTACACCATTATCTCCCCGACGTTGAAGTAACCTGTTGTGGCTGGTATGTAGATTGTGAAGACTGATGTCGCTGCTGCCACGAATGCTGTGAAGATTGCCGCGCTCGCCAGCGTTCGAGATTTCATTCCTCTGCGAGCGCGCGGCGTGCATCAGTTATCCTTTATGGCAAATCCTGGTCCAATGATTCAGCGAGGTGGGCCAGACTATCGCTGACGAACAATGGATGCGGGCCTTGCGGCATGGGTTCGTCGTACCTGTTTACCCATGCAGAGGCAATTCCCATTTCATTGGTGGGAACGATGTCGTGGTAAATACTCTGTGCAACATGCAATACTTCCTCTTTCCTAGCACCAGTGTTTTTCATGAATCTCAACCAATGTCCAGGGTTCGGCTTGTAGCTGCCTACATCCTCAGCGGTCACGAACCCATCGACCTCCAAGCCGTGATTGCTGATGGTGTCGCTCAGAAGGTCGGTGTCGACGTTGGAAAGGATGTATCTCTCGTATCCTTTTGTTCCCATTTGTTTTAGGAACTTCGCGCTGTCGGCGTAAGCAGGCCAAGTCGGGACCGAACCCGCAAACTTTCGGGCGGCCTCTTCCGTCACCTCCACCCCTAGTTGGCCCGACATCGATAGAACGGTCCTTCGGAGCACCTCCCTGTACTTCTTGTATGACGATTCCTGCTGCTTCTCAGCCATCACGTAGGCGTCAAGCAGGGCCTGGCCCCGGATGCCAAAATCCCCGACTGCCGCCAAGAGCGATGCCTCTATGCCGGCTCTCCAGTCGATCAGCGTGCCGTAGCAATCGAACGTCAAGTAGCGGTATTTCATCGGGGTTTCCCAGATGACAGGATTTTCAGCCCCACTATGGCGAGCCCGGTTGGGATCCAAAGTGCAATCCCGACAATCCAGGAGCTGCTGGTGGCAGCCTCCATGGCCGCCGCGGTAAAGAGCACGGCCACAATCACCAAAACTTCAACGGCGAACACCTTGAGCTCGCGCACCAGATGCTTCATTATCGCTGCCCAAATCAACATCACCCCCGAGGCTACGGCGATTGCGTAGGCCGAGAGTTCGACAAAAGTATAAGGAAAGACGAATAGAATCAGTCCCGCCAGGCCCGGGAGGTTCTTCTCAGCAACTATAGCCTGGGTGACGAGACCCGTGAAATGTACGGAATAGGCAAAGAGGAATGCTCCGAAGACTGGGACCATTTCCGCCAGGGCAATGAGCAGGTTGTGTGAGAAAATGAAGGCGACCTGCTCCTCAAGGCTTGCCGATTGGATCGGCGCGAACTGACTACTCGTTTGATTTGCTATTATCTGCTGTTCGCCGCTTGAGAGAGGGGTTACAAGTCCGCTAACGAAGATCACGAGCTCGGCGATAAATACCCCGAGCACTAGCAAGAGGCGCTGCCGGTCGAGGAGCTCGGAAGCCAGGCTGCGAGGCTTTGGCGCGGGCGCTTCGAGCACTGGAGGCGGTTCTGACATAGACAACGCGTCCTTGCATCGCTCACTAATGAACCTGAATTAATCAGACCCTTGAAATCAGGATGCCGACAAGATACAGGAGTCCTCCCGCAACGCCACCGATAAGGGCCGACTCAAGCCCTGCAAGTGGTTTGAAATGTGCTGGGATGAAGACACGCGAACTCAAGGCGAAGAGCGCAGCAAGACAAAGCACCACAGACGACCCGAGCGCCACAATCCGCTCAAAGGAAAATGCGTAGGGCGCCAGTGCCAATAGGGCAAGTAGGAAGAACGCAAGGCCAGCAGAAACTGGTCTGACGAAAGGGTCTGCCTCAAGGTCCTCTATGTTTATCCGAAGCTCTCGGCGTAACATCTCCTTTAGCCAGAGCTGCTTGTCTTTCAGAAGTCTCGCCATTATCGTCTTCACCTCTTCGCGTTCGTATCCGTCTTTCATGAGCAATTGCTCCATTTCGGCCCTCTCCTCCTCCGGCTCAGTCTCAATCTCCATCTTTTCCCTTTGAACATCGGTCCTGAGCAGGTCGAGTTCCGATTTGTTCGAAAGGTAGCTGCTGAAGAACATGGAAACCGAGCCAGCAAGCGCAAACGCAAACCCGGCGAGGAGGATCGTACCAAAGCCTAGCCCTGCCCCGTTGAGGACCGACGTCATGGCCAGTCCCTCTATGGCTCCGTCGCTCCCGCCGAGGACGATTCTGTCCAGAAGACGGCGGGCAGGGATGTGGGGATGCTTTTCTTGCGGAACAGGGTTCTCCATGATTCGAAATCCAGATTTCGGGTCAATATTTAGGACTTGGCGGGAACCAGACCGGCCTAGTGTGTAATTCAAACCCAATCTCCCAGATTTCGACGTTTTTAGATTTCGCCTAGCAGCGCAATCGGCCTATATTATGCATAGGCTCACTCCTTAAGAATGAGCTATGCTAACCCCTACGCCATGACCCTAGACGAAAAGATTCGGATTGGAATGATGGCCATCAGCGGCGCGAGCCTTGTTTTCGCGACGTTGGGGCTAAAAGTAGGACCGCTCGAGATAATCGGCGGCTTCGGGACCAGCTAAACGCTCAGCTGGCTCCTCCTATCTTTATCTGCATGATGAGCTTCTCGAATTTCTTGACGAGTTCTTCTTTGTCAAAGATCCACCTCTTCGCTGCTGGATCATACAAACTGTAGGGAATGGTAAATCTCGCGGCCTCGGTCTGGTCGATGGCATGAAGACTCATCTTCTCCTTAACGCCCCGAGCCGTGTTTCCGAGATACTGCAACCCCTCGACAACATAGTCCACGGGGACTGCGAGCTCAGCGAAGTAGTTTCTACCCGATCCCTCGGCCCAGAGGAACGGGAGCCTGTCCATCTCGTGTCTTAGGGTCATGGATTCGAATTCATTTGTGTCCTTGACCATGAAGTCGATGGCAAAGTATCTGTGCTTCCGGTGCAGGGCTTTCTCGAGATTGTAGTCATATCTGGTACCCATCCAGTTCACCGTGTATCCGCTCAAAAGTTTCCGGCCGCAGACGTGGGCCGTATGGTGCCAGGCGAGCTTCTTGTAATTGATATTAAGTTTCTCCGAAATCTCCTTCATGGATTTGTTTGCGTCCATCTGGAGCTCTTTGATGATCAACAGGTCGATGTAGTCGAACTTGCCCCTCTTCGAAGGCACATACGCTGCAGCCTCGTAATCTTGTGGCGCCGGATTCTGCCATTCGAAATCCCAGCGGCCGGTGTCGAAGTCGTAGTAATCGGGTTTCATAGGGACAATTCGAGCCCAATCGAACTCCAGGATCTCTAACTTCGCGAACATTCCCCTCTCCTTTAGTGCCAAGAGGAATTCCCTGACATCCCCAATCAGTTCTGAGGGGACGCTGAGGTTGACGACGTACTCCCCTCCTATGAGGGACTTTGCGAAGCTTACCACGTAGCTTACTTCGCTCATGGCAGTCAGAATCGCAGTAGCATAGTTCTTGTAGGTCTCGGAAAAGTCGGCTACGAGCATGACCCTTTTTAGCCCGAGCCGTTCGTGGTCCACCGCTGCCTGGACCGCGAAACCCTTGTTCAGGATCTTCTCCTTGTACCTGTACCTGACCGACTCCTTGAACTGCCCTAGCCTGCGGGCGATTTCAGGAACGTCAGGACCCAGCTCAGTAAGAAGTTTTACCAGCTGAACCGTTCTAGAGTTTACACTGCCTTCTTGCTCTCGCTGTACTAGGGTCATAGGACGGTCCCTTCGAACACCGCGTCAATACATACAAACTTCGGATTTAAGCCATGTTGATTCTGAATCCATGATATTGGCCCTGATAATTCATTTTTGCGAGACGAGAGGTTCAACTTCAATCCACGGCCTCTCTGACTTGAGATTTCGTAATAAGTGTTTTTGGCGTTTTCTGTGCACTTTCGTAGAATTCATCGTTGTTTCCTCCACCTTTCTGAGCTTGCAGGAATGAAGCACTTCAAGTCCAGGTCAGGGGGACGAGTCGAACCAAGTCTGCCCTCTCACGCTTTTATCCGGCAGACAGACGGGGAGCGCAGTCAGATTGCCCCTGAAAGACAGAAGGAAGGATTACTCTTGGCCCGAGACCAAAATCGACAAAATAAGGCTTGACGCCGACATGAAGTCCTATACACTCAGAGACAACCTGAAGGTCAATGTTCTGTTCAGGGTAGTCGGTGGTCTAAGGGAAGCATTCCACCCAGATGTATGGACCGTCGCATGGGAGGACTTCGACAAGATCGTCAGGCTCACCATGAAGGTCTCTCTTGGTTTGCAGGGAGGTCTTCGCCTGCGGAAGATCGCTGAAATCAAGAAAGAGGTGAGGAGGGCGAGCTTCTACTGGAGTCGCGACCCTGACCTCCCGTACAGGATCTGGGCCATGATAATCCCCGAAGACGGCGGACCGCCGAAGATCCCACACAACGTAGAAGATGCGCAGTCAAAGATGTTGGACGTGGAAAAACAGTTCAGCATTCCTGCCTCGATGCTGGGCCCTGGAAAACACAGGCTAGTCGCCGAAGCCACGGCGCGCTGGGGGCGCAGGAGCTTCATAGAGAAAGGACAGGTAGGCTCGAAGTCGAAACCCCTGCTGGTCGAAATTGTGGCTTAGACCCTCAGGACTATCTTCCCGAAGTGCTTGCTGCTCTCCATCTTCTTCTGGGCCTCCGCTGCTTCAGCCAACGGAAACACGGAATCCACAACTGGCTTCAACTTTCCAGCCTTGAAGAGCTTGACGACTTCGAGCAACTCCCCCATCCCAGCCATGTAGCTCCCGTAAATCGTGAGCTCCCTGTTGAACACGTAGCGAAGGTCCGTCGGGACTTCGGACCCGGTCGTCGCTCCGCAAAGTACGAGCCTCCCCCCTTTCGCCAGGGCCTTCACACTCCTCTCCCAGGTGGCCTTCCCCACGTGCTCTACTACTATGTCGACCCCTCGCTTCTCCGTGATTCTCTTGACCTCCGCCAAGACATCCTGCTTGTAATGGTCGACGGTGTGGTCCGCTCCGAGCGCCCTCGCCCGTTTCAGCTTCTCTTCGTCCCCGGCGGTTGCGATCACCTCCGCCCCGTGCAGCTTTGCCACTTGTATGGCCGCGGACCCGACCCCTGAATTCGCAGCCAACACCAAAACTACGTCCCCCGGGCCAACGCGCGCTTTTGTCACGAGCATATGGTAAGCCGTCTCGAAGACGAGCGGGAAAGAGGCCGCCTCCTCGAAGGTCATCCCCTCGGGCTTCTTGAGCAGGTGCGTCCTGCGGACCTTCACCAATTCCGCGTAACCTCCGTCGACCCCGTACCCTATTATCGTGAAATAGCGGCACTGGTTATCCTTTCCTGACAGGCATCTGTCGCACCTCCCGCACCCCATCCCCGGGTTAACAATCACTTCGTCCCCCTTCCTCAACTCCTTCTCCTCCGGCGGGACCCATTCCACGACCCCGGACATATCGCTCCCAGAGACGTGCGGCATGGTGATCTCCACGTTGGGGAGCCCGTCCCTCGCCCAGATGTCCAGATGATTGAGAGCGCATGCTTTCACCCTGACCAGCGCTTCGTCGGCGTTCGGCGCCGGGTCGGGGGCTTCCTCGTACTGCAATACCTCGGGCCCTCCGTGTCTGTGGAAACGGACCGCCTTCATGGCTCGGTCGGGATTTCTGTTCTTCTTTTACTTTCTTCGTTCACTTTCAGAGAACCCTCTACCCATCGTTCAATCGAATGCATAATCAAGGTTATAAGACGAAAAAGAAGAATCGCTTGGCTCTCTTATGGCGCGCTCGGTCTTCCGCGACGAGACCTTACTTCTTCAGGAGTATCTGCCGCACCAGATCCCTCATCGCGAGGCCCAGCTGAAGAAGCTCGAGCTCTACTTCCAGAGCGTGGCGCAGAACGCCTCCAAGGCGAGCCAGAACGTGATGATCACCGGTCCCGTCGGGGCTGGAAAGACTATGATTGCGAAGAAGCTCCTCTTCGAGTCCCTCCCGAGGAAGGCGTCGCTCTACGGGAACCTCGTCAAGGTGCTGCACGTCAACTGCAGGATAGACAGGACCCTCCAGGCCATCATGGTGAAGGCGCTGAAATCCCTAGGGCAGAGCTATCCCACACGCGGATACAGCTTCGAGGAGCTCCTGACCGCGCTGGTCGAGGACCTGAGGAGCAACCGGACGCACCTCGTCATAGCCTTCGACGAGGTCGATTCCCTGATACTCTCTGACCCCTCGTCGCTGTACACGATAACACGCCTCAGGGAAATGTCGCCAGGAAGCCAGGTCCTCTCCTCCGTCTTGATCTCGAAGACGACCGACTACCTGAAGAAGGTGGACCTCAGCACCCTGAGCTCGCTGCAGTGGAACGAGATCTCGCTCGACCACTACCCTTCGGAGCAGCTGGCCGACATCATAACCTCCAGGAGCGAGGCGTTCAACGACGGGTGTCTGGACGAGGACAGCATACAGTTCGCCGCCGACGTAGCAGGCCAGTTTGGCGATGCCCGCTACGCCCTGGACTTGGTCTACAGGGCGGGGAAGCTGGCGGACGACTCCGAATCTCCGCGGGTGCTCCCCGAGCACATCAGGTCTGCCAAGGCTTCACTTCCTCCGCAGTTCAGGAAGGAGGAGCTGGTCTACCTCACGACCCATCAGAGGCTGTTGCTCATGGCCATCTCAGTCCTCCTGAAGAAGGGGGACTCGACCTACGTCACCATCGGCGAAGTTGAGAAGAGCTACTCTGCCCTCTGCGAAAGACTAAACGTAACCGCCTACCATCACACCCAGGTGTGGAGCGACGTCAACGAGCTCTCCAGGAAAGGGATCATAGAAACGCAGCTCTCCGGCAAGGGGGTGAGGGGGAGGACGACACTGATCGGGCTGTCCCTCGTCTCGGCGAAGGAGCTGATGGGAGAACTCGAGAAGGGCATGGTGGCCGACGTTAGAACTTGAGAGGCTGTTATCCTCCTACGGGAGGACCAAGATCTTGACAATAATGCTCGAGACAGGAGAGCTCAACATATCAGAGATAATGCGGAGGTCAGGGCTGTCCCACAGCGCGACGCAACGCCACCTCGAATACCTGAAGGGGTCGGGGATACTGACGGAGAAGCGGTTCAATAGAATAAGGATATTCCGAATTGACAACGGAAGTCCACTGGCCGGAGTCCTGACGAGGTTCTACTCAGACTGGAAGGAGACGGAGGAGGCCTTCCCCAGGCACTCCTACAACTGACGCCTGGCCATCCTGCCAGCTTCCTTGGTGACAAAAAGCGCGTAGTTCTCCTCCAGGTCGAGGCTCCTGACGAGCTCCTCCCTGAACCGCCTGTCCGCGCATAGCAACAGTATGTACGGCAGGTCCTCGACCAATGCGCCCTTCTGGCTGATCCCCAGCCGCCTCCCCGCCATCGAGGCTATGTCCTTGAGCTTCTTTGAATCGTTCCAGATCCTGAGCTGCAGGGGCCAAGGGACCGCGTCCTGAGTGTACCTTGGGCCTCCGTCTCCGAGCGCACTCCACAGCCCCGAGGCGAGCATCGGGTCCAGGTACCTGAGGAGCCTCCAGTCCCTGCCTCTCATTATCCTCCCCATCAGAATGTCGGCATTCGAAAGAACCTCGAGGGACTCAGCCTTCCTCTCCTCGTGCACCCTTGACTTCACCACGGCAGTGAAGATGTCCCTGATCTTATCCCTGGGCTGGCCCGGATACGCCCTCAAAGCCCTCAACGCGGTTTTCTCGTCACCTGCCTCGAAAAAGGCATTCACCGACTGCGAAGCCGTAAGTTCTTCGTCCTTCTGCGCCGGCAGCCCCGACTGAAGAAAATTGATTGCCGACCTTATGTCGCCGTTGGCCGCGATCACGATCTTCGATAGTTCCTCCTTTCCCATGTGAATGCCTTCCATCTCGGCGATCTTCTCTAACCTGCCTTCAACGACTTCAGGCTCGGCCCTCCTGAACTCAATCTTGCTGGAAACGCTCCCCAGCTTTCTCACTTCGTCTGAATCCGGGTCGTTCGCCGCCATGACGACGGGGCTCTCGCTGCTGCGGACGGCTGACTTGATGAAGTCTATCGCTCCGTAGTCTGCCCTGCCGGCGAGCCCGTCTACTTCATCCAGGAAGATCAGCGTACTTCCTCCGAAGAGGCTTCTGCTGGCGATGGCTTCCCCCACCTTCTTGTTGAGCTTCTCCTTCGTCCTGGAGTCGCTGGCATTGAGTTCAACCAGCTGTAGCTCCAGCCTCTCAGCAACTAGGTGCACGGTCGTCGTCTTCCCGGTCCCCGGGGGCCCCACCAGAAGCGCCGCCCTGCCTCCAGGCTTCCACTTCTTGAGCCAGAGGAGAAGCTTGGTCCTCCCTTCGTCGTTGCCGACCATCTCCTCCAAGCTGTCAGGTCTGTACTTGTCAGTCCACAACTAAAACGCTCCTCCGATGAACACCAGAAGTCCCACGGTCATGCCAGCCAGGGCGACCTTCTTCACCCTGTAGGCGTTGGAGGCGTCGTGCCTCAGTACGATCGCGATGGCAAGGTAGGCGAACAACACGTCTGGGACGAGCACCCCAAACGTGTAGAGCGTGTTGGCGAGGCCTGTGACGAGGGGCACCCAGCTCGTGATTACTGCAAGAAGAAAGAACAGAGCGCCTACGACGGACGCAGTTCGGAGCCCCCTGCTCCTTGCCACCGAGTTGACATCTCTCTTCGAGTCCCCCTGAACGTCAGCCATCGCCTTCACGACCTCCCTCCCGACCCCGGAGAAGAAGGCCGTCAGTGCCATCATCAAAAGTAGGGAGCCTGCTATCGACCCCTCGGAAATCGCGCCACCATAGATGAAGGGAATCGCCAAGGAAGAGGCGACGATCAGATTCCCAGCCAATCCAGTTTTCTTGGCCCTGCTGTTGTAAAGCCAGGAAAGAAACGCGTAGGCCAAAGCTATGGCGACAGCCACTGGATTCAAAGAGAGCACCGAGCAGGCGATCCCCGCCGTCAACACCACCAACGAGACTCTGGTCGCAGCCTGAGCAGAGACCCTCCCGCTAGGGATAGGCCTCTCGGGCCTGTTGACCTTGTCAACTTCCACGTCGTAGATGTCGTTCACGACCATTGAGTAAGCGCAAATGAAGAACCCAGTCAAGAAGCCAAGGGACAGCTGGGGAATCACAATCGAAGCAGGCTTTGATACGAAGGCCCCCACAATCACGGCGAATCCAATCATCGCGCAGTTGACAGGACGGATTAGTTCCAGGGCGGCTCTGGCACTCAAAGGACCTAGAACCTGGCCTTGCTGACTTTGTAGTAGATCACCTCTCCTCTCCGTTCAATCACTGCTATGATGGCCTCCTTCCCCATCTTCGCCATTTCCTTCACGGACTTCTGCAGGTCACCCATCCCCTTCTCTATTCCTTCATCGAGGGCAAAGACAACGTACTTTGCCGGTTTCTTGGGATAATCTCCCCGCTCGTAGACCCGGAGGTCGGTACCGAACCCGAACCCCTCCCTCACCACGTATCCCCTGCTCCTCAGGTCTCTATAGATCACGAACCTCGTCCATGAATCCGCAGCCCTAGTCTGGGCCAGCTCAGCGAGCTTCTCGAAGCTGACCTTCTTCTCGGCTTTGTCCAACAGTTCGAGCTTCTTGACGTATAGTAGATAGAGCGCCTCGTAGTCACGCAGCACGAGCTCGTTCCCCTCCTTGCTCCCATAGCCCGACCCTTCGAGCTCTCCGAACCGGTCTTTGTCCGAAACTCTGACTGAGTCCCCTGCCAGCACCGCTGTGAATGGGGTGATTTGCTCATCGGAAACTGGGACTTCCTGCAAATACACTCAGTTTCCGGACGCTGGCCTTACCGTATTTGAAGTTGAAGGTGATTTCTTGGGAGCGCAAACGCTTTAGGTCTCGTCGGGTCCGTGCACCCTATGGTCGATTTCTTCACCATGCGAACCGTCTCCTGGAAGAACGGCAGGGTAAAGATGATTGACCAGACAGCACTCCCATTGAAATTGTCAATTGTCTCTTACACCAAGCCAGAAGAAGTGGCCAACGCCATCAGAAAAATGGTCGTCCGTGGAGCTCCGGCCATCGGGGTTGCCGCTGCCATGGGGCTCGCGCTTTCCGCTCGACGTTCGAACGCCACCAGCATCCCAGATTTCCTACGCGAAATTGAGTCGAGCGCAGTCCTTCTTCGTTCCACCAGACCCACTGCGGTCAATCTCTTCTGGGGGATTGACCGTGTCATCAAGAAAGCCAGGGAGGCGAAGAGTGTCCGGGAGGCCAAGGAGCTCGTCGAGGCCGAAGTCAAAGCAATGGAGGAAGAGGATGTTCAAACAAACCGAAGGCTAGGGAAAATAGGAGCGGAGCTAATCGATGACGGCGATACCGTCCTGACCCAGTGCAATGCCGGAGCTCTGGCAACTGTGGGCTACGGTACTGCTCTGGGAGTGGTAAGGGCCGCGGTGGAGCAGGGGAAATTGGTGAAGGTCCTCGTCCCTGAGACTCGACCCGCCCTTCAGGGCGCACGACTGACAGCCTTTGAGCTCGCACAAGACCGGATCGACTGCACCCTGATATCGGATACCGCCGTCGGGCACATGATCAGCATCGGGCGTGTCGACAAGGTCGTCGTCGGGGCTGATAGGATAACCAAGGACGGTTATGTCTTCAACAAGATAGGGACTTACCAGGAGGCGGTCCTGGCAAGCAGGCACGGGGTTCCCTTTTTCCCAGCGGCCCCTCATTCTACCTTCGATCTATCGAGGAATCATGATTCGGTGACGATAGAGGAGCGAGCCGCCGACGAAGTCGTTCAAATACGAGGGAAACGCATCGCACCAAAGGGCGTACCAGTCGCGAATCCAGCATTCGACATGACACCACCGGAGCTGGTGACTGGAATCATCTCTGATAGGGGATTGATCCAGCCGCCCCTCGCAGAATCCATTCAACGCCTTATCTCTTAATTACCCAGTCCTGTCGCAGCGGTCTCGGGCCCGTAGCCTAGCACGGATTAAGGCGTCAGCCTTCGGAGCTGAAGAGGGGTGCCTCAGAGACCATGGGTTCGAATCCCACCGGGCCCGCCAACAAAACGAAGGAGGTCTTCTCAGGGTCTAATATTCCAATATCTCAGGGTCCACTTCAATTCTCCATGCTTCGATGCCGCCCCTGAGGTTCTTGACGTCCTTGAATCCAGCGGAAGTAAGGTAGCTTACCGCGTTTGCGCTCCGTCGTCCATGGTGGCAGTAAACCACCACAGTCTTGGACTTCGATAGGTCTCCAGCCCCTGCCTGGAGCTGGCTCAATGGAACGAGCTTGCTTCCCTCAAGATGGCAGATCTCATACTCAAACGGCTCCCTGACGTCGACAAGTTCGATTTCTCTGCCCTCATCTAACATCCTCTTGAGCAGAATCGGCGTCACTTCGGGGACTGGTTCCCCGACCGAAACGGCAGCTCCGCAGAAGGCATCGTAGTCCTGCAACCCTTGAACGGATGGGTTTGTCCCGCAAATAGCGCAGTCCGGATTCTTGCCCACCCTGATTTCCGTGAACCTCATTTCAGTCGCTTCTAGGACTAGGAGTCGCCCAATCAGGGGATCCCCGATATGAAGAATCAACTTGAGAGCTTCGGCTGCTTGGAGGCTGCCCATTATGCCCGGAAGGACTCCAAGGACGCCGGCCTCGGCGCATGATGGCACGGTGTCCGGAGGAGGGGGTTCAGGATAGATGCATCTGTAGCAAGGACCCGACTTGGCGAATACCGTCATCTGACCATCAAGCCTGAACACACTGGCATAGACGTCTGGCGTCCCCAAGAGGACGCACGCATCGCCAATGAGGTATCTTGCAGGGAAGTTATCGGTGCCGTCGATTACAATGTCGTACCCGCGGAGAATCTCGAGGGCGTTTGTAGAATCAAGCTTGGTGTCGAAGATTTCGATTCTGATGTGCGGATTTGTCATATGCAGCCGAGATTTGGCCACCTCAACCTTCTTCTTTCCCAGGTCCTGCTCCGAATACAGAACTTGTCGGTGAAGGTTGCTTGCCTGTACAGTATCGAAATCGACTAGTCCTATTCTTCCCACCCCTGCGGCAGCTAGGAAGACTGCGGCGGGTGTTCCAAGGCCACCCATCCCGACGACGAGAACGCTGGAAGCCTTCAACTTCTCCTGCCCCTGCGGGCCAATTTCGGGCATCACAATTTGCCTGCTGTATCTTTCAAACTCCGCCTTGGTCAAGTTTGATTCATGCGCCGGCTTTGATTCCTTCATGTTGACCCTCCCGTTTCCGATTGTCACACCCTAATAATGGCTCTTCGTTCGTGAATGGGCGCCGGGACTCCTGCTTCTCAGGGGCGGCAAATGGGTTTGAAATTCGAGTCGGCGGTGCAGAAGGTCCACCCGTAAACCGACGCGGAAGTGACCAGGATGCCGTCAGCCCCCACCTGGCTGGGCTGCCATCCTGCCGTCTTGTTGTAGCTCCAGAGGAACCAGTATTTTGTGGCGCTATTGGAAATCCCAGCAATCCCGTTAACTAAATGCTCGCCGTACTGGGGGTACCACTGAGCATCGACGTGGCCGTTGTTGAGCACCACAGTTTCAATGTAGAGGTTCCAGCCCGCGTCAATGGCTGTGTCGTTGAACCACCTCTGGGTACCGTTACCGAAATCGAAAAACACGTTATTGCGGAGTAGCAATGAGGAAACGGGGCTCATGCTCTGATATGTCTGCCATAGTGAGGTCAGCTCAAGGCTGGACTGTTTGTAGATAGGCAGGCTCGTGTTGATGACCGCGATTGTCCTTGAAAGCAGGAATATCGATTCGTTGTAACTTGAAATGAGTGAGTTGAAGTTCGAAGCAAGTTTCGTGTAATTTGAATTGGCGCTGTTCAGCTCAGCGATGAGCTGCGAGTTGTTCGATGCTGTGTTTGAATTCTGAACATAATAATATCCTGCGATGGTGGCGGAAATGATAATCAGACCAGTGGCCGCGGCTGCAAGAGCGTAGAAGCCGCTCTTGTTCGTCAACCTTTCTTCTCCGCCAAGATGGGTTTATGTCCGAAACGATTGTTCCAGCCAAACTTTGGAATGATTACGATGAGCGCAGGAATAAGGAAAGCTCCGAATATGAAATCGCTCAACTCGTGGGAAATCGTGAAGACCAAAGTAAAGGGCCCGAACAGTGTCCACAGCAGTTTTGGAAGTGTAAGTGCAGGCCAGTATGCAATCACCGCAGTGGCGGCGTCGACCTCGAAGTCCCAAACGAAGGCACAAACAGCAAGTATTCCTCCGAGTGCGACGTTGGTCCCCGACCGGAAATCCATCTTGCCTGCCCAGATTCTTGAAGCCCCAGCGCCTGCAAGCGCGTAAATCACTTCGCCCGCGACCAGAAAGGGAGCGATGATTCCGGGAGACCCCCAAGGCGTACCGTAGGCCCAGATGAACTCAGAGAGAACGCCGACCGAGGCTCCAATTCGAAAACCGAACAAATAGGCGGCCAAGAATACCAGCGAGTCGAGTAGTTTTACGTTGGCCCACGGGGCCATGGCGTAATCGGAACCCACGATGAGCGCCGTAAAGATCGTAATTATGGCCACGGACTGCGACTTTCTTGGCACGTCGGATGGATAATCCATCCAGTTAATAAGGCCAGGAAGTGAAGAAAAGTCACGCCAATCGAAGGCGCCTAGTCCAGAGACTCATTATCTGCAGACGCAACATACACGGCCAACTCCTCGAAGAAGACCCTCCTCGACGCAACCCGCCTAAGTCGAAACCCTGAACCAGCGCAGACCTCCTCGAATTTGGGCAGTTCTGCCCCATCATTCAAGAGCATCACGACCTTCCCGTCCGGCCTGACCACGCGGAGCGCCTCCCTGAGGAATTTCAGGGGAACTTCGAGCTCCTCCCCTCCTTCGACCGCCGGGTCGACTCCGATCTGTGCCGCGATGTACGGAGGGTTGAACGCGACAACGTCGAACGTGGATGAGCGGAGGCACGAGGCGCCGTCTGCTAAGACGAATTCGACTCCAGCTTTTTTCCAATCCATCATGGCGGGTCTGACGATGTCGGTTCCAACCGCCCTGGTGAACCTCGCGGAAAGCTCGATCAGTGTCCCGGCGTTCCCCGCACCTATTTCCAGGCACATTCGACCGGAATAGTCAGAGACGACCCTCCTCAGAAGCGCAGAGTCCTCGGAGGCGATGTAGGGTGTCTGACTCATCGAGGCAAGTCGTCGTCCTTGAACGACTTGTACTCGTCGGGGGTCAGCACCTGCGTGATATTCTGGGTCTGGTAGAAGTACGCGGGCGTCCCGTCGGGGGAGAATGCTGGGCTGTTGTCTGGGTTCTGCAGCCTGTACACCTTTACCACGGCAGGCTTTATCCCGATGACGGTCCCGTCGTCCAACGCGTAGTAGCTGAACGTCTCCCGCAACGGCTTGAACCCTACCAGTTTGCCCTTGGGTTGCGGCGAAGGTATCATAGACAGCCGTCCCCCGGGGGCGTTAAAAGGGTGAATTGGCGACCATCTTCTGGACGCCTGAGCTGTATTGGGCAGCCTTCTTCGCCGTTGAGGCAAGTCCCTCGGGAACACCGACCATTATCGCCGCCCTCCTCAAAATAGCCTTTCGAACTCCCTCGCGGATTTTGAACGACAAAGGGAGGGAGAGCCCGAATTCCATGACCTGACTCTCTTCGAAGGGAAGTTTGGGCTGCACCCATGGTCCGCAAGCACCAAAGTCTCGTATTCTTCCCCGACGCGCATATTCCCTCACGTCCGACTCCATCATTGACCTGGCCGCGTCCTCCCCCTTCACGCGTACGGCCACTTCGTATTTCGCATACCCTCCGAACAGTTCGTCGGCGAGCTGACCAAGCAAGATGACCCTTGCTCCCGCATTTCGCGCTTTCTTAGAAACGAGAGAGTAGAGGCACCAGAGGCTCCGGTCCATCAACGTCGGTTCGAAGGGAAGTTCGATACCAGCTAACTCCTTAGAGATATTCTCGTTTGTGATATCAACGGTCACAAATTCGAGGTCGAGGGCGAGCGCCGCGTCCCTGGCTCTAGTCTCGTCTCCCGAGCCTCTGGAGAAGGCCGCACAACCGAAAGTCTTGACATACTTCTTCGCGCAGGCGGCCACGACTGAGCTGTCGAGCCCGCCCGAGAAGGCGACGGCCACTGTCTCTTCCCCGGCGACCGCAGTCTCGACCGAGTGTTCCACGAGGACAGCGAGCTTTTGTGCCGCCTCCTCAAAACCCCGCCGAGGATTGCTCAGTACTTCGTCACCTGCTCCTTGATCTTCCTCGCCACCGCAGTCCCCACTTTCTCGACCATTGCCAGCCTGTCTGCGGGCGCCTCCTTGATGTCCTCCAGGGTCTTGAACCCGGCTGCATAGAGGGCCCTGGCCCTGACCCTCCCGACTCCCTTTAGGACCGTCAGCTCCACAAGCTCCTCACTGACCCCGCTCACTACTCTCCTCCTCAAAATATTCGCCTGCCTTACAATCTCGGGGGTCTTGTACAACTTCGCCAACTCCTCCAGCGCGTGAAGGAGCCAGTCCGCGTTGTCCACCGCCCTGTGCATGTCCCCGGGCTCGACCCCCAGCCTGGTGAGCAGCTGCTCCTCCCTCCACTCGTCGATCCAGCCGTGGAGTGCCATCACGCTCCTCATGTCCTGCAGCACCCTGTCGTAATCCGAGAAGGCCTTGGTGCTATGTTTCTCCAACATTTCGGGAGCGTGCTCCTCCATGAAGGCCATGGCCTGGTCGTAGTCCTTGCTTCTTAGTGGGAACTTGGGCTCGAAGTCGGGGGTAGATGTGACTGCTTGCAGTATGCCGGCGGTGTAATTCCTCCCCGGCTCCACCCGACGAATCGCGTCCCTGAACATCACCCCAGTGACCGGGTCGATGTACAGCATCGACACGCGCCTCCCGAAGTCTGTCGCATAGAAGAGATCGCCGTGGGACTCGACCAGCCTCTCGCTGAGTAGGTAGCCAAGAGCCTTCTCAGTGTATCTGCCCACCCTCTCCGCCCCAACCTGCTTTGCGAGCAGCGTTGACCCGAACAGACCGTCAAGATCCTTCTTCGACAACCCGGTCGCGGTGGCTATCGTGGCCAGAGTATGGGAGCTCATCGCCGACTCCTCTGAAAGCCTGGATTCGATGGGCTCCGGCGGCCCCTTCGCGTAGTGTTCCAGTAAGTCCGCTGAAGTCTGGGAGGGAGGCGGTATCATGACGGTCTCTCCATAGTCATCGTATTGGGGTCGCCCCGCCCTCCCAGCCATCTGCTTGTACTCTTGGACCGAGATCTCAGCGTTCCCCCCGTGTTCCGCGTCGTATCTGGTCATGTCAGCGACAACCACGCGTCTCGCGGGCAGATTCACTCCAAGTGCCAGGGTAGGGGTAGCCGCCAGTAGCTTGATTGCGCGCCCCCTGTAGTATTCCTCAACTATCTTTCTGTGCTCCGCTTCCAGCCCTGCATGGTGGAACGCTGACCCTTTGGCGACGACTTCTGCCAGGAGCCTGCTGAGGCTCGTCTCCTCCCCCGAGGTCAGAATCCTCCTGGACGCTTCGGATACCGCCTTCCTTTCCTCAGGGCTAAGCTGCTTCTGAGTCAGTTCCGCCGCGCGCGTAGCAAGGCTCACCGCCCTCCGCCTCGTGCTCGCGAAAACCAGGGCCTGCCCGCCTCCCTTCAGTGTGTCCATTGCCACGTCGATGGGGGACCCATAGGTGGATCTCGGGACACTCCGCTCCTCTCCATCTGTGAAGAGAATCCTTCCGTAGTCGTAGACTCCCTGCCTGAGGGGGACGGGTCTCCAGTCGAGCTCCACAGAGCCGGCCCGAAGCCATTCTGCGATCGTCTTGACGTTGCTGATGGTGGCTGAAAGGGCTAGTAGCTGCGCGTCCATACCAAGGTGCAAGACCTTTGTCAGTATCATCTCCAAGGTAGGCCCCCTGCTATCGTTCCCGGCCAGGTGGACTTCGTCGGCAATGAACAGGCCCACGGAGTTGATCCAAGACGCTTTGTGCCTCATCACCGAATCGAATCTTTCGTTTGTTAGCACTATGATGTCCGACCTGCCCAGCCCCTCGCCCGTGGAATCGTAGTCCCCGGTCGAAATGCTCGTCCTAATTCCAAACTTGGCGAACTCCGAGAACTCAGCATACTTCTCAGAGGCAAGGGCCCTGAGAGGGGCGAGGTAAACCACCTTCCTGTGCTTCTCCTTGACTTTGAGGTAGGCCGCAATTAACGCGAGAAGCGTCTTGCCAGATGCTGTTGGCGACGACACAACGAGACTCTTTCCCTCGAGCAGTCCGGCCAGGATTGCCTGCTCCTGCGGCGGGTAGAGCGTAGCAATCCCCTTGCTCCGGAAGTAATCCAGGAGCTCCACTGGGACCTGGACCTCTTCGAGCCTCAACAGTCTGCCTCCTTCAGTCTAGCCGCCGAGCCTGCGAATGAAGCCAGGCTTGGACTCGTAGACCATCCCTTCCCTGAACATCGTCCTGATCATCTTCTCCGCGTCCTCGTCTGAAAACCTCGCCTTCACCAGCTCCTCCTTGAACACCTTCCGCTCGACCGGTTTCTTCTCGCTCCCCTCGAGGGACTTGAAAATCTCCATGGCCGCCCTCAGGTTCTTCGTCTCCCCGACCGGCTTCCCCAGCTGTATCCCAAAGTCAGTCTTCTTTGTGGTGGTGTCAGTCAGGACCTCTTCCACCATCCTGTTCATCAGGGCGATGGCCGCCAGCGCGTCCTCCTCGGTAACCTCGTTTCTGAGCATTACCCTCGCCCTTGCCGTCGCGATTCTGATCAGGGCTTCAAGGGTCCTGGGGGTGGGCGGAATGGACTCGTCAGTCCCTCCTTCCCTCCTAAGCTGCAGGTAGTAGTCCTTCAGCCTGCCCATGGCCTCCTTGGTGAGGTCGGGGGCTATTCTCTTGGCGTACGCCAAGTACTTCTTGAGTAGAGAGAACTCGATTGGCGGCGGGGCTGCATAGGACTTCCGTGCATGGACAGCCAGGATGTGGGTTGCGAGCCTTTCGTCTTCCGCGGGGGTCGGCTGGTCCCTGAACACGAAAATCAAATCGAACCTAGTCAAGAGGGGAATCGGCAAAGTCCCGATGTTCTCTATCAAATTCTGAAATGGGTTATACCTCCCGAGGACCGGGTTGCACGCCGCCAATATGGCGGTCCTGGCGTTGAGGGTCGCGTAGATCCCTCCCTTGGCAATGGTCACCGTGTGCTGTTCCATCATCTCGTGCAATGCCGTCCTGTCTTCAGGCTTCATCTTTTCGAATTCGTCGATACAAGCTATCCCTTGATCGGCCAATACCACAACTCCTGCCTCCAACATGAGTACGTTCTTTTCCCTGATAACCGCCGCGGAGAGCCCGGCCGCCGTCGTCCCCCTGCCGCTCGCGTATAGCCCGCGAGGTGCGACCTGGGAAGCGAACTTCAGCATCTCTGACTTACCAGTATTATGCGAGACCAATCCGTTTGCTATGAAGCGATGTCCTTCAGGAACTTCTATGTCATAGACGTCTTCGGATGGTCTTGGGTAGATGGCTACAACTCGCTCGCTCAGCTGCTTGCGAACTCGGCCGAATCTCTCGGCCTCTTCTGCCAGGAGTGCGAGCTTCGTTTTCTTCTTCCTTGAGACAAACCCGATGCTTTTTGCGTACTTCACGATGTCTTCCCCTCTTCTTATCATGAGCGCGTTGCCGTCGATTCTCGAATGTATCCCCCACCTTAGGAGCAGAATCTGGACATCACGCAAGAGCTCGATGTCCTTCGCCTTGAGCGCGATGGCTCTTCGGCCCCTCCCCTTGGAGAAGACAGTCCCATCCGCCTCGAAAAGCCATCTGAGGAACTCTGCGACGACCTTGTTGCCGGAATTGAGTATCATTTGGGGGACCCGCCTTTCTCGAAGGAATACCAAATTCGTAGCGATGCACTCGCTGTTGACGTAGAGGTCGGTCATCGGCACGTTTCTATCGGCTCTGAGACGCCTGGTAAACCGAGGCTCCACATCAAACACCCGAGTTACCATTCCCGCTAGCTTCGGAAGAAGATCAATCTCCGGCTCGGCTATTGTCGCGACCGCACTGTATCGGTCGACGAACCCGTCTCCCAGAAGATACCCCAAGTACCCTGCGAGGTCCTCGTCCACGAACGAAGGCAGCCTTCCTCGAAATCGCGGTCCGTACCTTGCCTGGTAGATTCTAAACCCAGTCGGCCTGTGGCTGGTAATGGTGCATGGTATGAATGTGGTAGCAGCTATCCTGTCCCCGACTTGAAGCTCGTCGAGGCGCTTCCATTTTCTTACGGGCCTCCCGTCGTCGGTGCCAACCACAAGCATTGGATGGTTGTACGTCCCTTTGATGCTCTTGCCACTTTCTGTCACCGCCTCAAGTATCGGTTGTCCTCTGTAAACATGAAATCTCTTCGCGACTGCCCGCTTTCCTCCTCCCTCGCCTGTTAGTACTTGGAAGTTCAGGGGTTGAAGATGCGTGCTACCGACTTCCCCTATCTTCGCAATTGCGCCGTTACCTAGGACAATTCTTTCGTCCGCGACCAAACATCCAGGGTCGCCGACGAAAAGCGCATTGATGTCTCCCCTCAGCTTCGTCCCGTCGGGAAGCACCGTGGCGTTCCCCCCGGCGAGCAGCAGCAGTATTGCCTCCTTCTCCGACTGGTGCCCGAGTATCACCGGGGCTATGGAACTCACCAGCCTGTCGTAGGCATCGGGCGCCCCCGCAATCTTCCTGATCAGCTCCTCGTCCTCCTTCGTGACGAGCACACTCATCGGCTCCTTCCCCTTCACTTCGACTTGGTTGCAGTCGATCTGAGACCTGAAGAGCCTCGTCTTCACCTGCCCCAGAGCGTAATCCGGGACCGCCCTCACCACACCAGTCAGGACGACCCTGTCCCCGGGCCTTGCAGTGTTAACAATGTCCCCTTCTACGTTGACGTCGAAGAATTGCGGAAGCTGCCCCGGAGGTAGCTCCTCGGGGAGCTCCTGGATCCTGAACACTTGGAAATCGATGAACCTGCTGTGCCTCTTGTCGAGCTCGAAGTTCCTCGCTTCTCCGCAAAGTTCGCACTTCGCAGGCTTCTTCAGCACAAGGTCATCTTGCTGCTCGTAGGTGAGGTGCCCGCTCGGACAGACCCAGGCGGCCTCTGTCATAAGCGGCCTAAGCTCTGATGTCCTGACGACCATCCCGGACACCGCTATCATCTTGTCGATGTAGGAGGTGTCCACCAGCCTCAGAGGCACCAGGTCGCTGATGCCCCTAAGCCTGACCACCAGCTCCCGCTTGACCCTGTCAGCGTAGAGCGCGTTCTCGCTCCTCATCGTCTCGAAGGCCGCGATCTTGAAGGACGCAAGGGAAGAGTCCGGTTCCAACAGGACCCTGTTGGCGAGGTCGTTGTTGTACTTCAGAAGGTCCCCGAAGTCGACGACGAGCGACTTGCCTTCGTTTGAGATAAGCTGTGAAATCTTGTCTCTGTAGACAAAGTTCCCCGACCTGTCAGTGACGGACTTCAGGAAGTCCTCGAACATCT
Organism: Nitrososphaerales archaeon; assembly: GCA_035300255.1. GTDB lineage: Archaea > Thermoproteota > Nitrososphaeria > Nitrososphaerales > Gagatemarchaeaceae > UBA183. Next base: position 5,566 of record DATGVR010000086.1, on the reverse strand, counting down.
CGGAGAGCTTCCCGCTGGCTAGAGTCGCCATCTACCCGACCCCTCCGAGCAGTCCCCCTTTCCACTCTTTGGAGAGGGACTGAGAAACTGCAAAGAAAGCCGACTCCTCGGGCGTGAGCTTGTCTGACAGCGACGACGAGGTGGTCGATGAGCTTGAGAGAGAAAGTAGTTTGCTCAGCCTTATGCCAACCAGGTCGTAGCAGACGGTCCTTAGCCTGTCAAGCTCGTCTTTCTTCACCTTCCCTTCTGCAACCCCCCCGCTCAGCTGGCCCAGCCTCCTCCTCATCTTGACGTAGAAATCCCCTGGAAGAGGTGAAAGCTGCAATGGCCCCATCATCTTCTCCTTGCTTAGGGTCCTGAATATCTCGTTCTCGAACGGCCCCTCCACCGCCTCCGCCATCCCCCGCCCAATCAGTTCGTCCGCGACCCATCTTGGAAGCTCGATGGACTCACCTTCAGATAACTGCTCAATCCTGAAATCGCCGACATCGAGATTCTCGACGGCCGAGCGCATCTTGACCATCGCCTTCCCAAGCATGTACTCCCTTTCTCTCCGTTCGAGCATCTGCCTTAGGGCAATTTGCTCTTCAGACAAAGTAGACCGCGACGACCTCGTCTCGATAATAAACGTTTGAACAGACTAACGTCGATTGCTGTCGTTGACCTAGGGTGGGCCAGCGGTTTCTGACTTTTCCCTTCGCCTGCCAAGTCTCTTCAGCTTATTTCTGACCAGTCCGAGCGGTGAGATTTTTTCAGGTTCTGTCTGTCGTCCTCCGCCTCTGCTCATCACAGCGTTGACCATCGCGGACACCTTCGACTTGGAAAGCGTGGGCGTGGGCCTTTCCTTCAGGATGCCGTCAGGACGAAGCAACAGGATGGCTATGAGTAAAGTCGCGAACAGGATGTCTTGGAGCCAGTTGACGTCGAAGAAGACGTATGGCTGGGCGTAGGGCTGAATCTGCTGAAGGCCCTTTAGGATCAGCGTGAAGAAGAAGGTCCCCAGGGCAACACCGACGTTGTTTCCTGCCCCTCCAACGATTACTATCAGGAAGGGCCAGAAGGTCCACGCGAACCTCGTCCAGATATCATATTCGGCCGACGCGATGTAGAACGTAAAAATCGCCCCCGCCATCCCTGCGATGGCAGATGAAATGATTAGGATGTTCCGTCGGATCACGGCGTCATCCTTACCAAGAGCCCTGGACGCATCCTCGTTGTCCCTTACCGCCTTCATCGTCCTTCCCAGTGGAGACCTCGCCACGCGCTCGGCGTAAATGAAGACAAGTATTGCGAACGCGCTAACAACCAGGGCAGCGACCAGGTCCCGGTACCCCGTGCCCAGAGAAGACCAATAGGCGTAGGGATCAGGCACCGAGATGTTTTGGGCACCTCCAATGAGTGGGGAATAAGTTCTCAGGAAGACTTGGAAGAATGCGCCGGAACCCAACAACAGCATTCCGAGATAATCTTCTCTCAAACGTATGGCCGGATACGATGACAGGTAACCGAGGAGTGCGCCGATCCCCGCGGCTACCAAGATTGACAATAAAACGAGCTCAACTGTAAAGACCGGGTTCGTCACAAGCTTGGCGTCCACCGCGCTGATAATCTGTGTGTTGAAGATTATGAAGTCTTGATTGGCACCGACTCCGAAGACATATGCAGCCACTCTTCCAGATATCGAACCGGCGAACGCCGCGCCGCCGGCGATGAACATCACCTTGCCGAAGTTGGGTATTCCAGCAAAGCCGAATTCTAGGTTAAGTGAGAGGCTTATCGCGAGGTAGAGCGCATAGAAGTTCAGAAAGCCCAGCCCAAAGCTCACAAAGTCGACGCCGAAGAAAACCAGTTGAGGAAGCCCCAACTTACTTCTTCGCTCTCCTTAGTCTGATCGAGATTAGGCCCTGTGGGAGAACCATTAATGCGATGACCATGATCAAGAGCGGGATGCCCTTCTGAAAGGGCGTCACGTCCGGGCCGAACCCATTAACTAGGCCCTGGACGAAGAGGTCCGTCGAAAAGCCTGTCGCCATCTCTACAAACATATATGCTCCAAGGGCTCCCAGAATGATTCCGGCGACCTTCCGCCCCCTCGTCTTCTTCCTGAGGAGATACGCGCCCACGAAGATAGCCAGAGTTGCAATAAGCCCTGCCCCGATGTAGCCAAATCCAAGGCCCAATCCGGTCGTCACAAGGTCTTCACTCCCTCCGATGACAAGCCCCCCGATGACCGCCCCGAAGATGCTGCCCAGACCCCCCAGGATGCTGGAGGCGAATATCTCGACGATAAGGTTCGACCCTGTACTCGTCCCTCCCGGGAGCCACAGCGTGTAAAGTGAGCCAGCGAGGCCTGCGAATCCGCCACCGAGCAGCCAGGAGACCACATAGACTCGTTCGACGTTGATTCCCAAGACCCTCGCCAGGGGTGGGTTCTCAATGGAAGCCCTCATGGCAACGCCAAACTTGGTCCGTGTGAACAAGAGGAACAGCATGAGTGTTAGCAACGCTAGGACCAATGGTGCCACAAAGACGACCCCTTGCACTCCGAGCAGGCTGAAATCGCCGGGAATCGAAAAGAACTGCTTCGCATCCACAAGCTTGTAACGGGCCTGGAGATAGTCAGTGTAGATTCCAAAGATGCCGATAAATCCGATGTCAATCCCGAAGGTTGCGATCATGAGGGCTACGAGCGGAGTACCCCTGTTCGATAGCGGCCGAAGTATCCCGACATACATCAGCGCGGAAACCCCACCGGAAACAACGAAAGCGACCAAGCTTGCCGCATAGGGTGAAATTTGATTCAGGGTCGCGAGTTGGTACGCAGTGTAGAGCCCTATTGTAACGAACGAGCCATAGGCGAAATTTGGGACCTTTGTTGTCAGATAGGTCAGGGTCAGTCCCATTGCCATCAAAGCAAACAAGGTTCCATAGACCACAGCGGAGATGAGGTAGCCCGGAACCAAGCGATTTGGACTGGCACAAGGCTTGAAAAGGCTTAAAATACTTTGTTAAAGGGTGCATGCTTCACGTTGAAAAAGAGAGGGGCATCTACCTCAGTAGTAATCGGATCTCTTATCGTGGGTCTTCTCATCGGTGCAGGAGTCGTCTACGTTGCGGCTCCATCGCTCGGACTAGGCTCAACTACAACAATTCAGGGAGCTGGCGGTAGGACCATAACAACAACAGTAACTACAAGTGCCGCGCAGGCCGCCGGCCTCTGCAACGGGCAGACCATCACAATTGGAGCGCTGAATGACCTGAGCTCCGACCTTTCGACTCAAGGTAAGGGCGACCTGGCAGCGGAGCAAATAGCAATCACCGAAGTCAACGCCTATGTGAAGAGCAATGGCTGCAGCTTGACCTTTGCCTTGAACAACCAAGACACAAAACTTGACGGAGCTTTGGTGCTGTCGGAACTGACGGCCATGTATTCTTCCGGAGTCCGCGTCGTCGTCGGACCGCTTTGGAGCGGAGGGGCACGCGCTGGGCTTGCATACGCAAACTCTAACCACATCCTAATGATCAGTCCGTCATCAACGTCTCCAGCGTTGCACGTCACCGACACAATCAACAACTACCTGTTCAGAACAGCGCCAAACGATGCTGCTCAGGGACAAGGAATCGCCAGGGAACTCTTGTCTCAGGGCACGAAAGCAGTCATCGTCGTCAACAGGGACGACACGTATGGCGGTGGACTGGCGAACGCAACTGTGAGCTTCCTCAAGCAGGACGGCATGGCAGCGGCCAACATTGCGGGTCCGTTCAAGTACGACCCGACGACCACAGACTTCTCAGCTCTTATCAGTCAAATGACCAGCGCATACAACACGCTCAATACCGGAGCGAACGCTGGTCACGTGAGGGTAGTCGCAGTATCATTCCAAGAACTTGGCACGCTTCTCAAGCAAGCTTCGACCCAAAGCGCGACAATCTACAACGACGTGCCGTGGTATGGCAGCGATGGCGAAGCCCAGAACTCGCTTCTGAGCAACTCCACCGTGGGTCAATACACGTCACATGTTGAACTTCCTTCTACACTCTTTAACGTCGTCAACAACAGCAGGACATTTGCTTTCTTCGCAAAGTACGCAGGCACATCACAGCTAGCAGCCATCACCGGCGGCGGAGTCTTCTACACATTGGAAGGCTACGACGATCTTTGGCTCGCAGCGTTGTCAATACTCACAGCAGGCGCCAATGATGGCACAGCTATCCACGCTGCATTCCCGACCGTGGCGAACAGCTTCTACGGCCTAACAGGCTGGGAAGGGCTCTCTGGAAACGACAGAATACCTGGCTCATACCAGATTTGGAAGGTCGTCTCCAGTGGCAGCACGTTCGCGTGGGTTCTAGCAGGAACCTGGGACTACAGCACCGATACCGTCACTTGGACAAGTCCACCTTAACTAAGAGATCCCCCATCTTCTTTTTGTGATTCTTGACTACGTCGTTCCTGGAAGTAAGGGAACTGACCAAGTCGTTCGGCAGCCTAAGGGCCCTTGACGGCGTTACACTCGACGTCGAAGCAAGAAAGGTAAGCATCCTAATCGGTCCAAACGGTTCTGGCAAGACCACGCTGATCAACACGGTGAGCGGGTTCTACAAGGCCGACTCTGGAAGAGTGGCTTTCGACGGTAAGGATATCACGGGGTTACCACCCTACAAGGTTTATGGACTCGGAGTCGCTCGTACCTTCCAGATTCCAAACCTCTTCTGGAAGCTCACAGTGCTAGAGAATGTTCTCGTCGCTGAGAAGGGGAACCCGGGGGAATCATTTTTGCGCTCCCTCCTTAGGCGAGCTTGGGTCAAAAGTGAGACGGAAGCTACCGAGAGAGCCCTTAGACTCCTGGAACTTCTGGGTCTCAGCAAGGTCTGGGACAGTACTGCCATAAAGCTGAGCGGCGGGCAGATGAAACTTCTCGAATTGGGGAGGGTACTGATGAGCGGCGCGAAGCTAATCCTACTGGACGAACCGATCTCAGGGGTAAATCCTACTCTCGCCCACGAGATCTTCTCGAGGATTCTCAAGCTCCGTGACGAACTGGGAGTCACCTTCATGATCGTCGAGCACAGGCTGGACATAGCGTTGAGCTACGTCGATTCGGTCACCGCGATGGCCTACGGAAAGGTGGTCGCGACCGGGAAGCCGGAGCTCGTCATGGCCGACCAGAAGGTCATCGAGGCGTACCTGGGGGCTTAATGTCTCTAAGTGTCGAGGGCGTTTCCTCGGGGTACGGAAAGCTCCAGATATTATCAGACATTAAGCTGGCCGCGACCCCGGGTCAGGTGACAATCGTAGTCGGCCCGAACGGGTCGGGAAAGAGCACACTGCTGAAGACAATTGCCGGCCTTGCAAACATGTTCAAGGGTCTCATCACCCTCGACGGCAAGACGCTGTCCGGCCTTCCAGCGCACGTAATAGCCAGGTCAGGCGTGGCTTACCTGCCGCAGACGGACAGCACCTTCGCGCAGCTGACTGTGACTGAGAACTTCAAGATGGCGGCCTACACTGTGTCGAAGTCTGACTACGATGCCCGGATCAAAGACGCTTTTAACATATTCCCAC
>DATGVR010000085.1:0-7920 GCA_035300255.1 Nitrososphaerales archaeon | reverse complement strand
CGGCTAGCCTTTGATGTTTCCCACGGGCCTCAGGGCGACGACCTTCCTCGAAATTCCCGCCCGGTCCATGGTCTCGACGACTTCAGAGATGTCCTTGTAGGCCATCCCAGCCTCTTCGGCCAGGCCGTCCATCGTGGCCGCCTTGACGTAGATCCCCCTTTCCTGCATCTTCCGCTGTAGGTCCGCCCCCCTGACCTCCCTCTTCGCCGCGGTACGCGACATCGTCCGCCCGGAGCCGTGGGCAGTGGACCCGAAGGTGTCCTCCATGGCCTTCTGGGTCCCCAGGAGGAGGTAGGAACCGGTCTCCATTGAGCCCCCGATGATCACAGGCTGGCCCACGTCTCGGTAGGGAGCCGGGATGTCGGGGTGGCCGGGGCCGAAACTCCGGGTCGCCCCCTTTCTGTGGACAAGGAGGTCGGCGCTCTTTCCGTCGTAGGAGTGCCTCTCCACCTTGGCGACGTTGTGGCAGACGTCGTAGATCAGGTGCATGTCCATTGCCTCGGCGTCCCGGTGGAAGACTTTCGAGAACGCGTCCCTCACCTGCTGGACTATGATCTGCCTGTTCGTGAAGGCCATGTTGGCCGCGCAGACCATGGCCCCGTAGTAGTCCTTCCCTTCCTTGGAGGAGAATGGGGCGCAGGCGAGCTCCCTGTCCCGGACGGAGAGCCCGTACCTCCGCATGGCCCCGTCGAATATCCTCAGGTAGTCGCTCCCGATTTGGTGGCCGAAGCCCCTGCTCCCGCAGTGGACCATGACGACCACCTGTTCGGGGTCGGTGATCCCGAAGTGCTTCGCGAGAGCCTTGTCGAAGAACCTTGACTGGTCCACGACCTGGATCTCTAGGTAGTGGTTCCCAGAGCCCAGGGTCCCGAGCTGCCCGATTCCGCGACTCCTGGCCTGGCGGCTGACCTTGGAGGGGTCGGCACCCTTGATGAAGCCCCCCTCTTCGACGTGGGAAGGGTCGTCTTCCCAGGCTTGGCCGTTCTCGGCGCACCATTTGACCCCGAACTTCATTATTTCGTCGAATTGTGAGTCGTTGACCCTCAGAAACCCCTTCACACCTACCCCTGCGGGAACGAGCCTGAAAATGAGGTCTACAAGCTCCTTTACCTTCGGTTTCACCTCAGAAAAGCGCAAGTTAGTCCTAATCAGGCGCATTCCGCAGTTGATGTCAAATCCAATCCCTCCGGGTGAAATGACACCCTTCTCCAGGTCGAAGGCTGCAACCCCGCCGATGGGGAATCCGTAGCCCCAGTGGGCGTCGGCCATGGCGTAGGCCTGGCGGACGATGCCCGGGAGACAGGCGACATTGGTTACCTGTTCGATGACCCCGGAGTCCATGGCATCGAGGAGCTTCCTGGTGGCGTAGATCTTTGCAGGGACGAGCATACCTTGCTTGTAAGACGTGGGGATCTCCCATGATACGTCTGAAACTTGTTTTATCGAATCGATGTGTCCCACGCCGTAACCGGACCTCTAGTTCGGCAGCCTCCGACTTGATTCTTTAAGGTTTGGCGCTTCGTCTAGATGTCCAGGACAACGGTCACCTTCCATTTTTGTCCTTCCTTCCGGATTCCGAACATGTGCATCGTTACTGCTTTGACGTCGTTGCGGAGTTCGTGGCGGACCCTGTCGATGGGCTCGCCCCTTAACGCAGCTGCGAGCCCTGTGCCCGAGGCGTCCACCTCGACATGGACTTCTGAGAAAAGGAGAGACTCAACGTCCTTCATCACGATGAGCTCGGTTAGAAAGTCGTAGAGGAGCCTGTCAAGGTCGTCGGACTTCAGAGAGACCTCCTTGGTGACCTTTGCTCGGAGTGTCTTTGGGTCGACCATTATGTCCGTCAAAGCCATTGCGCACGATTCGAAAAGACCGTTCACCGCATCGGATTCTGCTTCGAAGGCGATGTCGGCGAGGGCGACGTCGGGGAGGAACTTGTAAGTCATGCTGGGAATTCTGTTGGCCCAACGCCCAAAGCTCTTAACCTATGCGCAGGCCGAAGAGCCTCTTGAAAGGAAGGCTGCTCGACCTCGTCCTCGAGGACCCCTACTCCAACCTTGCGCTCGAAGAAGAGCTCTTCATGGAGGCCGGGGTGCCCACTCTTAGGGTCTGGGAGAACCAGAAGTCAGTTGTGATCGGGAGGGCCCAGCTCGCGAAGTACGAGACCGACCTGGAATACTGCCGAAGCCGGTCAATCCCAGTGGTGAGGCGTATGACCGCAGGAGGAGCGGTGTTCAACGGACCGGGGAACCTGAACTGGTCTTTCTTCGTGCCCCGGAACGGACGCTCACCAGGGCCCATGGGCGATGCAAAATCTGTTTTCAATACGTTTGCAGCCATTGTCAACGAGGCTCTGAGGAAGTGCGGCGTCAGGAGCGAGTTCGTCCCCCCGAACACGCTGGTCGATGACGGGGGCAAGATCTGTGGAATGGCGGCCTACTTGTCGAAGGAGACAGTGCTGTGCCATGGGACTTTGCTGATCGACGCCGACCTCAAAGAGGTTCAGATGCTTACAAGGCCCTCCGCAACTAAAATTGCAAGACGTTACCCGAGGAGCAGGTTCGCGGATGTATCGAATTGCGGTGTCAAACGATCAGATTTCGTTTCCGAATTGGCGGGGTCCTGGGCCGGGTTCGAGACGGAAGAGTGGACTCCAGCGGAGGAGAAGACCTGGTATCGGCTGGTCGAGAAGTACCGAAGCGTCGAATGGAATCTAGGCGACCCGTTCGGCGGGAAGAATCTCTAGTTCCTTACCCGCTTTTTCGAAGGCGCCGATGGCGAAGTCTAGGTCCTCCATTGTTAGCGCTGCGTTCATGATAGTCCGTATCCTTGCCTTCCCCTGGGCCACCATGGGGAAGACGATTGGGAGGGCGAATACTCCGATTTCGAAGAGCCGGGAGCTCAGCCTCTTGGCCCTCCCACTGTCTCCGACCATGACCGGGGTGATGGGAGTCTCGCTCTTGCCGATGTCGAACCCGAGGTCGCCCATGGCTTTCTTGAAGTATCGAGTGTTCTCCCAGAGCCTCTGGACGTGCTCAGGCTCATTCTCGAGGACTTCGACGGCGGCGAGGCATGCGGCTACGACGGCCGGGGGATGCGAGCCGCTCAGGAGCCAGGTCCGAGACTTGTTGTATGCGAAGTTGACTAGGTCCCGGGAGCCGGAGACGTGGCCCCCGACTACCCCGAAAGCCTTCGAGAACGTCCCCATCTCGACGTGTACCTTGTCCCTGGGGAGCTTGAAATGAGACACTATGCCCCTTCCCCCGTCGCCAAGGACCCCTTCGCCGTGGGCGTCGTCAACGTAGACCATAGCCCCGTGTTCCGCCCCGACGGTGGCTACCTTGTCAAGAGGTGCGATGTCCCCGTCCATTGAGAAGACTCCGTCCGTTATCACCAGAATCCTCCGAAAAGCGGGGGATGCCTTCTCAGATTCGTCGAGGACCTTGCCAAGGTCCTCGGGGTCGGCATGTTTGTAGACCTTCCTTTCAGCTTGGGACAGCCTGACACCATCGATGATGCTACCGTGATTCAGCTCGTCGCTTACTATGAGATCCCCCTTCCCTGCGAGCTGAGGGATCAGACCCGCGTTGGCAGCGAAGCCGGTCTGATAGACGAGGGAAGCCTCTGCGTCCTTGAACTTGGCCAAACGCCTTTCGAGCTCCATGTGCAGGTCCATGGTCCCTGCTATGGGCCTCACGGAGCCGGACCCTGCGCCGTGGGTCTCCGCCGCCCTGACGGCCGCTTCTTTCAGCTTGGGGTGGTTGCTGAGCCCGAGGTAATTGTTCGAACAGAACATGAGGACTCTTTTCCCGTCGACAATGCACCATGGGGTGCTAGGTCCTCCGAGGACCCTTAGCCTCCAATCAAGCTCCTGCCTTACCAGGTCGTCGTATTCCTGCCGAAGGAAAGATGTCGGGTCTCTCATGATCTCGCGGTCAGAAGCCGCGGCAAGGTGTTAAACGCCTTTCTTTTCGGCGGTTAGTCGCTGACCAAGTTTCGCGAGCATGTCGGCGACCATCCTCTGCAGGTCGTAGTCATTATTCCATCCCCAGTCGCGCCTCGCCTCCGAGTCGTCGATGGACGTGGGCCAGGAATCGGCGATTTTTTGTCTGAGGTCGGGGGTGTAGGCGGTCTTGAAGCCGGGGATGTGCTCGCGTATTTCTGCGGCAAGCTCTCCCGCCGAGAAGCTCATTGCGGCGAGGTTGTATCCGAGATGGCGTGGGACCTTCTTCGGTTCGGCCTCCATTATCATCACTGTAGCCTTCAGGGCGTCGGGCATGTACATCATCGGCAGGACGGTGTCCTCTCTAAGGAAGCAGACATACGAGCCCTTCTGCAGGGCGGCGTAGAATATCTCGACGGCGTAGTCGGTCGTCCCTCCCCCGGGTGGAGCGACGTTGCTGATCAGCCCGGGGTACCTTAGGATTCTAACGTCGAGGCCGTACTTTACGAAATAGTAGTTGCAGAGGAGCTCTCCCGCGACCTTGGTCACTCCGTAGATTGTGCTAGGGTTCAGGGATGCGTTCTGCGGGGCATTGACCCGTGGGGCGTCAGGGCCGAAGGCCCCGATGGAACTGGGCCAGAAGATTTTTGCAACCCCGTTCGTCCGAGCGGCCTCGAGGACGTGCCTTAGGCCATCCATGTTCACTCGCCAGGCGAAAATGGGGTCCTTCTCCCCGGTCGCTGAGAGCACGGCTGCCAGGTGGTAGACTGTGTCGACGTTGAACTCCCTGATTGCCCCTGCGACGGCTTCGGCATCTCCGGTGTCGAGCGTCACGACCGGTCCTTCCCTGAGCGAGGGGCCTCCCGAGGCCTTGTGGATTGCCGCCACCACATTGTCCTTGCCGTAAAGTGAACGAAGGTGGGGGACGAGTTCGGCCCCGATCTGGCCGGCTGACCCCGTCACGAGGACCCTGGGCAACGAACCGGCACCCGATGTACGATGTTTAAGGATTGGTAATTCCTACGAAATTATCTTCATTGTGATGGTGGAAACCACGCCAGGCTTCGACCTCAGGTTCTCTGCGATTATCGATTTGACCGCCTGATCGTCAGCCCCCTCGACCATCACAAGCAGATCGTAAAGGCCATAGAGCTGGTACACTGATGTGATCCCTGCCATGCCCTTCAGGGCGGAGATGCTCTCCTCCTCAGAGCCCGGACTGAGGTTCACGAGGACTATCGCCTTCTCCATGCCAGTGCGTGGGAAATCGTTGGGCCTTTGATTAAAGATTGCGCCGACTCGGTCAGAGGTGCGTCATCCGCCGAATTGCATCGTCCAGGGGGATGAGCTCCTCATCCCCGCTCCTCATGTCTCTGAGTGTCACACCGCCGGCCTTCAACTCCCTTTCTCCGAGAATAACGGCCCAGGTGGCACCCAGGCGGCTGGCGTCCTCGAGCTGCTTCGAGAGAGACCTTTGCTGCAGAGGGGACTCGCACGGTATCCCGCTGTCTCTGATCTTCCTCACCGCACGCTGGGCTTCGGTGGAGACTTCTTTTCCAGCGACGGCGACGTAGGCTAGGTTGCGGGCTGGACTAGGCTGGGTAGAAATGGACATGGCGATGCGCTCGACCCCTCCGGCGGCTCCAGTAGCCGAGAGGTCCTGCCTTCCGAAGAGTTTGGGAAGGGCGTCGTACCTCCCGCCCCCAAAAAGGGAGCCGAGTCTCGGGTTCTTGTTATCCGAGGCCTCAAAGACTATCCCAGTGTAGTAATCGATTCCCCGTACGATGCTCATGTCGTACTCCACGTTCTTCAGGCCTCGCGAGTCAAGCGTGTCCGCCAAAGACTGGAGCTCACCCACGGACTCAAGTCTCAGTTCTGAAGCACGAGCAAGGACGTCATCGGGAGACCCCCGCAGCAGTCCGAACTCCAGCATGGCATCGACCTCTTTTTCCTTGAATCCCTTGGCGGCGTATTCGGCAGCGAGCTCCTTCGAGGACTTCTTTCCCACCTTGTCGAGGGCCCGCATAAGCTCAACGAGCCTTGTCTGCTCTTCGATTCCGATGGTCTTTCGTATGAAATCCTCGACGACCCGCCTGTCACCTACCTTAATGGTGATGTCGGGGATTCCTGCCCGTTTGAGGATGGAGGAGCTTGCGTCTATGACTTCGGCATCGGATTCGGCCAAAGGAGGGCCGAAGATTTCAAGGTCCCATTGGTGAAACCACCTGTATCTGCCGAATTGGGGCTCGTCGTAGCGCCAGATTCCCCCGAAGGCCGCCAGTTTTGCGGGGAGGCGCAGGTCCTTGCGGGAGCAGACGTAGCGTGTAATTCCCACGGTCAGGTCGAAGCGGAGGCCTATGTCCCGTCCCCCTTTGTCCTTGAACGAGTAAATCTCTTTGTCGATTTCCTCGCCACTCTTGGCCCTGAGGACGCTCAGGTGCTCGAGTGAAGCTGGTTCCATTACCTGGAAGTTGTAAATGCGACAGACCTCCTCGAAGGCTGCTCTCACTTTGGACTGAAGCGCGTAGCGCTCGGGCTCCAAGTCGTCGACGCCCCTCGGTAGGGAGAGGTCCAAGCTAGTCGGCCTTCTTGCCCATTGCAGAGAGCTGTGCGAGCATGGCGGTGAGCTGCAGTTCCGGCTGGGAGCCCTGGACGAGCCGGTAGTCGTATTCAGCAAGAATCGAGATTGCCTTCGCCATGTCGGGGACATTCAATGAACCAAGAGCCTCGTTGGCGAACCTCAGAAAGTCTCGCTCAGGGATCCCGTATACGCGCGTAAGCTCCACCATCTTCGTCCTCGCTGCGTCAAAGTCCCCCTCAATTGCGAGGCCGATGATTTCAGCCACCCTCGCCTTGATACTGGCGCCTGAAACAGACTTCACCGATTCCGTTGTGATTTCTCCCTCGGCTGAGGCGGTCTGCATGAGGTTGATTGCCTGCCTAAGGTCCCCCTGGGTCGCCTCGTAAATGGCCCCGAAAACCGCGTCACCGGAGTGCTTGAGCTTCTCCTTCTTGGCTATGGATTTCAGGTGCTCCGCTACCGAGGCCTCGTCGAGGCGCTGGAACCTGAATATGGCGCACCTGCTCTGTAGGGGTTCGATTATCCCCGAGGAGTAGTTGCAGATGAGGATGAACCTGGTGTGCTCAGAATTTTCCTCCATTATCCGCCTTAGGGCGGTCTGCCCGTCATTGGTCATCTCGTCACATTCATCCAAGATGGCCAGCCTGAAGGGGACGCCTTCTCTCCTGTCGGCGAACCGGGCGAATGTCTTGATCCTCTCGCGGACAACGTCGATTCCACGTTCGTCTGACGCGTTCAGCGACAGAGTGTAGTCGCGCCAGTGTTCTCCCAGTATTTGTTTGGCGAGAATCATGGCGGTCGTCGTCTTTCCCGAGCCCGGCGGGCCGGCGAAGAGTAAGTGGGGCAGCTGCTCCTTCTTCTCCATTAGTTGTTTGAGCTTTTGCCTTATCGTAACCTGGTCGACGAGCTCCGAGAGGTCCGAAGGCCTGTACTTCTCGACCCACATCAGGTCCTCAATGGGCAACTAGCGCAACCTTTGAGAGTTTGATCGTCCCGACAATTTTCCGGCGATGTCGACTGTCCTTCTTATTTATTCGTTGGTAGGTGAAACGTCATTATGCGATCGCAGCCTTCACTCCGAGGTAGAGCTTGGCTAGTTCCTGATGAGCAAGCAGCTCCTTGGCCGTCCCCGTGAACGCATTCCTTCCTCCCACGAGCAGGTAGGCCCTGTCGCCCACTTCTAGAGCCCGCTTCGCGTTCTGCTCCACCAGGACTATGGACAATCCCCTGTCCTTGGCGAGCGCCTGGATGGTCTTCAGGACCTGGGTTGAGTACTTCGGAGACAGGTTTGCCGTCGGTTCATCGAACAATATGAGCTGAGGCTTCCGCAGGAGAGCCATAGTCATGGCTACCATCTGCCTCTCTCCTCCGCTAAGGTTGTTGACTTTGGACCGGA
>DATGVR010000084.1:0-9135 GCA_035300255.1 Nitrososphaerales archaeon | reverse complement strand
TGACGACCCCATGGCCACGGCAAAGCAGGTCTGCGAATGGGCCAAATCTAACCTGGGAGAGGCCCCTTTCTACGTCTTTCAAGGTGGTCGCGCGATCTCTCACATCTTCCGCGTTGCCGCCGGTCTGGATTCGATGGTGGTCAACGACGGGCAGATACTCGACCAGCTCAGGGACGCGGGCCGGGAGGCGAGGAGGACAGGGTCATCTCGTGCAGTACTCTCGCCACTGTTTGACTCGGCTGTCAACGCTGGGACCAGGACCAGGCCCGCCCTTCGCGGAGCATCAACATCGGTGGCGGAGTTCGCTGTTGAACAGGCCCTGAAGAAGCTTGGACAAGCGCCCCACGACGTTCTTCTGATTGGCACGGGCAAAATGGCAAGGATTGTTGCAACGCGCCTCGAAGACAGCAGGATTCACGTGGCCAGCCGCCGATCGGGGTTTCCCCAGGCTCCAACAAATACCTCTTTCATCAGCTGGGCCGCAATTCCTCAAATGCTCCGAAAATCACAATTGGTCATCTCCGCCACGAATCATCCGGGCTATTCGATCAAAGCCAGAGATTTGTCTCGCGTGTCCGGCCGGATGAAAAGAGTCTTGGTAGACCTCGGTTTCCCCAGGAACATCGAGCCCTCGGTCCGAAACATGCCTGGAGTTCACCTCCTCGACCTCGACGATCTATCCGATATGGTCAGAACCCGACGCCACTCCGGAACAGCCCGGGCCGAGAAGACAATCCGATCAGAAGCATCAAGATTCGAGAAGTGGCTAAGGGCCAGCAAGCTCTCGCCCGAGGTTCCTCAGCTTTTCAGGTGGGCCGAGCATGTCCGCTCACAGGAGACCGAAGCCGTCCTCCGCAGCTTCAGGGCCCTCTCGCCCAGGGAAAAGCGACTCATCGAAGCTATGGGGAGGCGGATAACAAGTAAAATTCTAGCGCGACCTGCCGCATTCGCCAAGGAGTCGTCACCGGAGCTTCCGCAAGAAGAGAGGATTCGCGTCCTTCGGGCTGTCTTCATGGAGGAATCCCTCTGACCAAGATTCGCGTCGGCACCCGCACGAGCCAACTAGCGATGGTCCAGACCGAAATAGTGGTCAGTCTCATCCGCGCGAACCATCCCACTGCCGAAGTCGAAGTCGTCCCGATTACGACGCTGGGCGACCGACTCCCGTTGGATAAACGAGCAGAGGTGGAAGGCAAGGGCGTCTTCACGGAGGATTTGGAGGCCCTGCTCGCCGATGGGACGGTCGACGTCGGAGTCCACAGTATGAAGGACCTTCCCATGAAACTCGGCGCAGGCCTGGCGATAGCCGCAACTCCAGTCAGGGCGGACCCAAGAGATGCGCTCGTCTCACGAGAGGGAGCGACTCTTGCTTCGTTGAAGAAGGGTGCCATCCTGGGGACGAGCAGCCTGAGGAGGAAGGCCCAGCTCCGGTCCCTAAGACGGGACCTGAAAGTGTCTGACTTTCACGGCAACGTTGACACGAGGCTACGGAGGATGGACGAACTTGGAATCGACGGCATCGTGCTCGCAGCCGCCGGGCTCCAAAGGCTCGGCCGGGCTGACAAGATCACGCAATACTTTGACATCGATCAGGTTGTCCCGGCTCCGTGCCAGGGCACCATTGCCTTAGAAGCAAGAGAAAACGACCAGGTCATCTTAGGACTCCTGGGGGCCCTGGACAACAAGGAGGTTCGCACTGTCTCCTCATGCGAACGTTCGTTCGCTACGCGCCTAGGCGGGGACTGCGACATCCCAGTCGGCTTCCACGCCTCGCTCGATGGGTCGACCCTCAAGCTTGTTGGCGTGGTGCTGAGCCCCGATGGGGGCCGCGCCGTCAGGCATGCTTCTGATGTCCCGGCGTCCGACCCTCCTACCGCAGGGGAGGACTTTGCCGAGGAGCTCCTCCAGCTCGGAGGAAGAAAGATCCTGGAGGCCGCGGCCGATTGAAGGTCTTGGTCACTCGTTCTCATGAAGGCAACGCGGAGTTGGTCTCAAAGCTGGAGGCTCTCGGAATCGAAGCCGTCCCACTAGACCTTCTCCAATTTCTCCCTCCCGAAGATTGGTCGCGAATCGACATCGCACTCTCGCGGCTTCAGGGTTTCGACTGGTTGTTGTTCACCTCGCCGACGGGCGTAAGCTTCTTCGCTCAGCGAATGGATTTCCTCGGGCACCCCATGGTGTGGGACGGCCCGCCAAAGGTAGGCGCTGTCGGTGAGCGGACCGCCGCTGCTTTGAGAAGACTAGGCGCCCGGGTAGACTTCACCCCGGCGAGATTCCTCACTTCCGAACTCGCGAAGGAACTCCCTGGCCCTGCGGGCCGCGTCCTCATGCTCCGAGCCGACGTAGCAGACAGGAAGACAGCGGACCTCCTTACCGATCGGGGATTCGCAGTCGAAGACTTAACGATCTACAGCACGAAGCGGAAACCCATCGGAGACACCGCACGCCTGCTGGCTGTTGACTTGGTCGTCCTAGGGAGTCCATCTGCGGTGGAATCTCTTTGTGCTCAGCTGACGCCCAAGGTCCTTCTCAAAATCATCTCCAAGCCTGCAGCTTGCATCGGGCCAGTCACGGCCGAAGCGGCACGGAAGCGGGGCTTCCTCCATTTAATACAACCCGAATCTCAAACCTTCGACGCGCTCGTCGATTCGATCGGGAGGGTGGCGAGCGTTGCTTGAGGAGAAACTGAGAGTAGAGGCCCGCCTTCGGCGTTTGAGGCAGTCGGAGCAGATGAGGGCATTGGTCAGGGAGACTTCCCTGGACCCATCCAAGTTCGTCGCTCCCGTTTTTGTGACAGAAGGCTCGGGAATAGTCGAACCCATCCAGTCCATGCCCGGCATCAACAGATACGCAGTAGACAGGTTAACCAACTACGTGGCCAGGCTTCGCGACGCGGGCGTCAACTCCGTCTTGCTGTTCGGAATCACCGGCTCGAAAGACGAAACTGGCTCTCAGGCCCACTCGCCTACTGGCGTCATACCTCGTGCGATTGCTGAGATCAAACACCGATTCCCCGACGAAGTAGTCATGGCGGACGTCTGCCTCTGCGAGTACACCAGCCACGGCCATTGCGGCGTCCTGCGCGGCGGCTCCGTTGACAACGATCGCACCCTTCCTCTCCTGGCCCACGCGGCAGTGATGTACGCCAAGGCTGGGGCAGACGTCGTAGCTCCCAGCGCGATGATGGACGGACAGGTCGCTGCGATCAGAATCGCCCTGGATTCGGAGGGACTAGGAGGCACTGTCATAATGGGATACTCTGCAAAGTACGCTTCGTCGTTCTACGGGCCCTTCAGGGAAGCGGCGGGCTCTTCACCTTCTTTCGGTGACAGGCGCTCCTACCAGATGGACCCGCCGAATTCGCGGGAAGCCATGAGGGAACTTTCGAGCGACGAAAAGGAGGGAGCGGACATCCTTATGGTAAAGCCAGCCCTGACCTACCTCGATGTCCTTTCCAAGGCCCGCTCGCGATTCGACCTTCCGATAGCCGCCTACAACGTAAGCGGGGAATATGCCATGATTAAGGCGGCCGCGGCCCAGGGCTGGATTGACGAAAGGAGGGCCACCCTAGAAGTCCTTACTTCGATTAAGCGGGCCGGAGCCGATATCATAATCACATATTCGGCCGAGCAGGCAGCAAACTGGCTGGTGGAGTGAAGGATTGACCAAGCAAGACACCCAGACGCCCTCAGAGGCTTTGGTTGTCAAGCGCTTCGTCAAATACAACTTCTTCAGGGTAGTTCGCGAGTGGCGCTTCCTTCGCCCCGAGGAGAAGGCGACGGCAAAGGAGGAGTTCCTCGCGGTCCTCAAGAAACTCGGATCTGAAGTCGAACTCCAGTACTTCTCGCTTGTGGGCTTCCGACGCGACGTTGATTTCATGTTGATGGCGAGCTCCCCTGATGTCCAAAGATTTCAGGACTTGTTCTCCGACCTAGTGTCGACCTCCCTAGGCCGATACCTAGAGACCCCATACTCCTATCTGGCGATGACCCGTCGTTCGACCTACCTCGGAAGCCACAGACACCCAGGCCAGGAAGGGACTGGGCTCCAATCCGGGTCAGGTTCAAAGTACCTGTTCGTCTACCCCTTCGTGAAGAAGAGGGAATGGTATCGCATTCCGTTCCCGGAGCGACAGAGGATGATGGCCGACCACTTCAAAATCGGCCACAAATACCCGAAGATCAAAATCAACACAGGATATTCCTTTGGTCTGGACGACCAAGAATTCGTGCTCGCCTTCGAGGGCGATGACCCTGGCGAGTTCCTGGCGCTCGTCGAAGAATTGCGGAGCTCCGACGTCAGCATGTACACGCTGCTTGAGGTCCCAGTATTCATCTGCTCGAGGGTGAGTGCGGTGCGGATGCTCGACCTCGTCGGGTAGGTGAGCTGCTGAACACGCCTAATTCTTCCGACATGTTCCGACGCGCCCAGAAGGTCATGGTGGGCGGGGTGAGCAGCCCCGTCCGAGCCTTCAAGGCGGTCGGCGGCGAGCCGCTGTTTATCGAGCGGGGGCTCGGCCCCAAGGTCTGGGACGCCGACGAAAACGGTTACATCGATTACGTTCTCTCGTGGGGGCCTCTAATCCTTGGCCACGCACATCCCGACGTGACTTTGGCAGTGCTAGATCAGGTCAGGAAAGGGGCGAGCTTCGGGGCGCCGACAGAACCTGAGCTTAGGCTCGCCGAAGAGATTCACCGGTCCGTGCCGTCAATCGAGGCTGTCAGGTTCGTCAACTCGGGGACGGAAGCAACGATGTCTGCCGTGCGCCTGGCGAGGGCCTTCACATCTAGAACCAGGGTAGTGAAATTCGAGGGATGCTATCATGGCCACGCCGACCAGTTCCTTACCATGGCAGGGTCCGGCCTCGCCACTTTTGACCTCGCCAGCTCTTCGGGAGTCCCCGAAAGCGTGACTTCGAGCAGCATCACTCTCCCTTTCAACGACGTCGCATCGGCCGAGAAAATCTTCGCGAGTGATGGCGCGGACGTGGCTGCGATAATCGTGGAACCAGTCGCGGGGAATATGGGGGTCGTCCCTCCAGAGAAGGGTTTCCTGGCTGGACTGCGAAGGCTGGCTAATGGGAACGGATCGCTTCTGATCTTCGATGAAGTGATTTCAGGCTTCAGGGTCTCGAGAGGTGGAGCTCAGGAGCTCTACGGCGTCTTGCCCGACATAACCTGCCTCGGGAAGGTCATCGGCGGTGGGTTCCCCGTTGGGGCGTACGGAGGAAAAAATGAAATCATGCGCCTGTTAGCTCCCGAAGGGCCGGTATACCAGGCGGGTACGCTCTCCGGCAATCCCGTGGCCATGGCCGCGGGGCTCGCGACGCTGGACCAATTGACCGGCCGGGCATACTCCGGGCTAGAGGAGCTTTCTCAAAGCCTGGAAGAAGGTCTCGCTGACGCGGCTTTCAAGAGCTCAGTTCAGGTGTCGCTCAACCGGGTCGGTTCGATGGTGGGCCTCTTTTTCGCAGAAGGGCCAATCAGAAACTTCCGGGACTCGAGGCAGGCCAACGCCACATCCTACGCCAAGTTCCACAGGTCCATGCTTGCGCAGGGCTTTTACCTTCCTCCGTCGCCCTTCGAGACCATCTTCCTCTCCACGGCGCACACCGTTTCTGAAGTCGGTCGTACGATCGAGGCAGCTTCAATCGCTTTCAAGGAGTGCGCCCGAAGCTGAGCGTCTTCACGGACGCCTGCCGCCGCAAGGAAACCGAGTACACACCTGTCTGGTTCATGCGCCAAGCTGGCAGATACCTCCCGAGTTACCGCCACTTGAAGGGAACACGGAACGTGCTGGATATCGCCAAGGACCCGGCGCTTGCTTCTGAGGCCGCGGTCGCGCCGGTCCGCGAGCTTGGTGTCGACGCGGGGATAATCTTCGCCGACATAATGCTGCCCCTCGAAGGCATGGGAGTCAAGTTCAGAATTGAAGAAAACGTCGGCCCCGTGGTGACGAGTCCCATCCGCTCGCTTGAGGACATTTCCGAACTGAAAGCCTTCGACTCCGAGCGCGATTCAAGCGACGTCTTTGACGGCATAGAGGAGACTGTCAGGAAGCTCGACGACACGCCTCTGATCGGCTTCTCCGGAGCCCCGTTCACCCTCGCCGGGTACATCGTCGAGGGACGCCCTAGCAGGGAACTCGAGAAGACCAAGGCGATGATGTACGGCGACCCCGACGCCTGGAAGGCTCTGATGACGAAATTAACATCTATGGTGAAGTCATACTTGGATGGCCAGATCGGGCACGGGGTTGACGCAGTGCAGCTCTTCGACAGCTGGGTCGGATGCCTTTCCGCGGAGGACTACAGCCGCTACGTCCTCCCCTACACCAGAGAGATTATCGAATCCGTGGGTGGAAGGGTCCCAACCATCCACTTCTGCGCCGATTCGGGCTCGCTAATCGAGAAGTTCCGGTCTACCAAGGCGGACGTCCTGAGTGTTGACTGGCGGACAGACATCGGGGACGTCTGGATGAGGTGCGAAGAAAAGGTCGCAGTCCAGGGGAACCTCGATCCCGTCGTCCCGTTGGTTGGCGGAGACGTGATGAAGAGAGGGACAGGCGAGGTCCTTCGACGGGCACAGAATCACAACGGTCACATATTCAGTTTGGGGCATGGGGTCCTGAAGGAGACTCCTCCCGAGAACTTACGGCGTATCGTTCAGATTGTGCACGAGAAGACGAGGCTTCGGGCCTAGGGTCGGTGATGTGCGAAGTGACCGTCAATGAGCGAACCTGCGTAGTTCTGATGACCTACGGGTCACCGGCGACCCTCAACGACGTGCCAAGCTACTTGCGAAACATTCGGAGCGGACGCGAGCCAGACGGGGCCCTTGTTTCGGAGTTCCTCCGACGCTATCGGCTGATAGGCGGGTCTCCGTTGGTGCATATAACCGCTGAGCAGGCCGAACGCTTGCAGTTAGAGTTGGATGGGCTCAATGATGGGAGTTCCTACAAAGTTGTATCAGGGATGCGGTTCTCCCCACCTCTAATCGCCGATGTGGTAAAGCGTGCGGCGCCGGAGTCAGGACATGTGGTCGGGATCATTATGTCACCTCAGTTCTCTCCAATCATAATGGGGGGATATGTCAGCACATTGCGAGAGGCGGTCGCCAGCCTCCATCGCGACAGATTGGCTCTGAAGATCGCCGAGGACTGGCACCTCCAGCCGTTCTTCCTCGAAGCCGTGGCACAGAGGGTGAGAGAGGGGCTCGCGCGCTTCCCACACGACATCCGTGAGGAGGTTCCTGTTCTATTTACTGCCCACAGCATGCCCAAGCGAGTAATCGAAAAGGACCCGGACTACATCAAGCAGCTGAAAGGGACGGCCGCGGCGGTCGCCGAGTTGGTTGGCTTGCAAGAAGGCCGCTGGGCCTTCTGCTATCAGAGTGCCGGCCACACACCCGAAGAATGGTTGAAGCCGGACTTCGCTGACGTGATGCCGGAGCTTCGCAAGGCAGGATACGCTTACGTTTTGATAGCTCCGGTGCAGTTCCTCGCCGACCACTTGGAGGTCCTCTACGACATTGAGATTGGCGCGCGCCAACAGGCCGAGGGGGCCGGAATGAAGTTTGCCCGGATCGAGTCACTGAACACGTCACCCCTCTTAATCAAGGCGTTGACCGAAGTCGTCCAGCAAACGCTCGCGCAGGCGCGCTGATACATGGGGAAAACAGGGACGATCGCTGGGGTTGACGCGAGAGAGTCACGGCGACTGAATCGGCGTTTTAGGCCAAGGGTTCGAATCTAGGCCGCCCCAAACCCTTGGCACGCCACAGGTTTGAGCCTGGTTTTTGGTCAAGGACACTTGACGAATCCCTTCCGGCCCATGGACAAATAACTATTTTCGTGCTCCATTCGCCAAAGCGAGCTCATTCTGAACTAATTGAAATAACCGATCAGCGCCGCCTCTGGGTGTCCTTTTGGCGGGGAACTTTGGTCTCTGATTCGCCATTCGTTCGCGGCATTAGTAGTAAATAGTTGCCATCAATTTCAGCTATCTGGATGAAGGGCGCTTTCCTTGTTGCCTTAGTAGTCGTCATCGTGGTGGCAGGCTCGGGTACGGCGTATGTCTTTTGGACTCCACATCCGGCACGTGGTTCCTCCATCGTTCCCTTTGAACAATTTACCACAATCAGTGGATCGACATTCGTCATCATTAATGGAACGACCACGGAGAGAGTCGCGTGCACAGTAGAGGTGCCACCTCCGCAGGGCATCTACCTGAGGGTCGTCACAGACGCTGAAGGCGGACCAATCTCAGGATTGCAGGTAACCACTCGGTATGAGGAAAACGCTTCCTGTGACCCGCACAACGCAAATCTCGCCACTTCAATTGCGGTCACGAATTCAAGCGGCTGGATACTGTTCCAAGGAGGCTACCCATGGTACTTCGCCTTCACCTATTCAGGACACACCTACAACTTCACAATCAATTCGAGTCCAATGGCATGGAGTTTCGTTACCATTAGCGTGCCTTCGGGCAAGCTTACGACTCAGATCTGCGGATTGGGAGGAGGAAGTCCAAATTCCACCTGTCAACCCACTGTCACCGCCACGATTGATTCGAACCCATAATCGGTCTGGGCCCCCTCCGGCCCATCCACTCGGTTTAGCCCACCGCTTTCTTCACGAGCGCAGCGATTCTTGCCTCTTCGGCGCCAGTCAGCCTCTTCAGCGCGAAGGCATTCGGCCACATGGCGCCTTCGTCGAGGTTCGCCTTGTCGCTAAAGCCGAACGTCGCATACCTCGTTTTGAACTTCCGCGCTGGTTGGAAGAAGCAGACGACCTTGCCGTCCTTGGCATACGCGGGCATCCCGTACCAGAGTCTCGGCGCGAGGGCTGGCGCGCTGGCTTTGATGATAGCATGGAGCCGTTTGCTCATGGTGCGATCCGGTTCCTGCATCTCGGCGATTTTCGCTAGTACGGCGCTTTCTCCGTCAGGCTTGTCTGTCGCCTTTAGCTCTTCGATGCGGTCCCTCATCGCAGCTCGTTCCTCGTTCTCGAATCCTGTGAACTTCTTGCCGGTCGAGGTGGTACCACCGGCGGACTTTTGTGTGCCTTTCAGTGAAGGTTTCATGGAGTTCCATTCGTCTTCGGAAAATAAATACCTTTCATGAGTTAATCCATTCC
>DATGVR010000083.1:0-13634 GCA_035300255.1 Nitrososphaerales archaeon | reverse complement strand
GAGATAGTTGAGCGACTTCGACGAAGCTTCCTCGATTGCTGCCCCGCAAGGAGAGCCTAGCCCGTGGTGTCGCCCGAACTGGTCAAGGAGCTGGCCAAGAGTCAGGTCGAGGGACTCGCCAAGGATCCTCCATTTTCCTCCAGAAAATGCGATGATCATCGTGTGACCCCCTGAAACGAGAAGGACTACGGGGTCCTGCGCCCCCGTGAGCAGACATCCGAGTTCTATGTGTCCCACCGCATGATTGACAGGTACTAGGGGAACACCGAGGGAAAGCGCCAAAGTCCTCGCAGCTACAGCACCGACCCTCAGACAGGGCCCGAGGCCGGGCCCCATGGCATAGGCCACCGCACTGATTTCGCTTTGCGAAACGCCGGAAACACACATCGCCTCGGCTAGGACCCTTGCGGCAGAAGCGAGGTGGCTCTGCGACGCTTCGAAAGGGTGAATCCCACTTCCTTCAGGGGGTTTGTAAACTGACTTCGAGTTGGAAAGTATCTCGCCCCTTGCCGATACGACCGACGCCGAGAAAGTGTGGGCAGTACTCTCTATGCCCAGAATGAAACCTTTCATTGTCAGCTACATCTTTCGGGTCTGCCGGTAAAGGTCCCCCAGGAGGTTGATGTAGGGTTTGACTTCGACAAGGAAGTCGTCGAACTTTCCCCGCTCGAAGGAATCTACGTGCTTGCCCCCGTCCACCACGATCTTGGCAGCCAATACTATTCCACCGCTGCGTTCTGGCTTGGCCTTGAGCTTGGGAAAGTGGATCAATGCTCCGTATCCCACCTTTCTCTTCCCCTTTGTGAAGACAACATTGTAGTACATGCTCAGAGTCTTGGTGAACTGCGCCAGCTGCTTCTTCCTGCTTTCGCTCCGCTTGACATTGCCAAAGTCGGACGCTGCCAGCGAGTCGATCATCTCTTTCAGAAGCTTCATTTCGCTGACCCTGTTGGTGTACCCTGCGTACTCGATGGGCATCTGATAGACGCTGTTCATCACTGAGTCCCAGTCGTCGATGACAGCGAAAGTATCTGTGTCGAGGTTCATTTCTCTCTTCAGTTCGTCGGAGAGAATATCCTCGACCGTAAGCTTCCTTGGCACATTGGGCCGTGTATGCGCCACGTAATTATTGTTAACTAATATCACATATGTTCGAGGCTCATGGCGGCAAGGTTTGAAAGGGCCTATCCAGTCCGTCGAAATCACCTACCTGATCCACGCCACCGAGGACCAGCAGAAGGTGGAGGGGGCAATCGCCAGGGTGCTCGCGATCAAGGCCCGACCCGTCGTCGAGCGGCTTGAAGGTCACTTTGGCAACGAAATACTGAGCGAAAGGCTTCACCTTATCGGGGAGGAAGCCAACTTAGCATTCCAAGGAATCGTAGCGAGGCTCCCGAAAGACTTGAAGGCCGGACTACTTGCAAACATCGGGGCGTTCCTTGATGAACACTCAACATTTTTTCTCAGGCTCGACAAGCAGCAACTGGTGGCTGGAACCTTGGCCCTTGGGTCGGCGGACTCCGTGAGGTTGAAGGTGAAGCCGAGGCTGTTCCTCCTAAAGGAGGGATCGGCCGAGTTCTACGCTAGGCTGATCGGGGGGGCGTAGGACGGCAAAGAGGTATGTACTGCTGATGGCGGATGGAGACCTCTCATCGGAGGAGGTGAAGGAAATCGGTGAAATTTTGGAGAGGAGGTACGGAAAAGTGAAGATGATTCCGCTAAAGGAGAACTCCAAAGCGGTCGTAGTCAAGACTAATAATGAAATCGCGACCATGCTGAAGGAACCCGAGTGGGCGTTGGCTATTGGAAGAAAGAGGATTAGGCCTGAGTTGACGTCGGGGGCCATAGTTAACCTCAAAAGGCGTGCATCAGTGGCGGCGGCCAATGGTAAAGTACCTCAGTGACGAGTACTTCTCACTGGTCCAGTCGGCACTGTCGCAGGACCCGAAGTGGTCTGAGAGCACGAAGACTCTGAAGACGAGCATCGCTATCAATGTCACGGACATCGGACAGAATTACATGCTTGGAGTAGAGAACGGCACGACCACGCTCCAGAAAGTCTCCCCTGGGACCACTTCGGAGTTCTCCCTCGACGGGAACTACGAGTCCTGGTGCAAGGTAGCGAAGGGAGAGGTAGACATCCAATCTGCAGTCCTCAAGGGGCAACTCAGATTCAAGGGCTCCCTGACCAAGGTCTTGATGTACAGGGACAGGTTCATCAGAGTGGCCGAAATAATGAGAGAAGTCCCGAAGGAATTCTAGACAGGCACGAAGACGTAGTAGGGGTTTCCTTCCTTGCTCGTCCTTGCCTCGACCCTGAGCTTCATTCCCAGCTTCGCATTTTTCGGGTCCATTCCTTCGAGCCAGGCGAGGACCTTCAGACTTCCCGGGAACTCGCCGATGGCGATAATGTAGGGCTCGCTGGCTGCGAAACTGGCCGGCGTCACCTTGACCTGAGTGAAAGTCAAGAGAGTAGCTTCGCGTCCGACATCGACCAAGACGAACCCGTTGTTCATGCACTTCGGGCAGTCGGCCTGTGGAGGGAAAGAGACATTGCCGCATTTGGAGCATTTCGTGGTGACGAACCTCCCCTCCCTGAGGGCGTCCCAGAACTCATGGGTCCTCGAGACGGGAATGTCGAACCTCAATGTTAGGGACCTTCTGGAGTGCAGGACAGGCGGCTCGTCCATCGCTCAGTCCCTCGAGAGTATCGTCACGTAGGCGTAGTGGCCAGTCCCCCCAACGTTGTGGACCAAACCCAACCCTTTCTTTATCGGAGCCTGGTGCCTCCCCGCTTCGCCCCGGAGTTGCTTGGTAATTTCCACTGCCATGGACACCCCCGTGGCACCTATTGGATGCCCCTTTGCCTTGAGTCCTCCATCAAGGTTCACTGGTATCTTCCCACCCAACTCTGTCTGGCCCTCTCGGATCATCCTTGGACCCTCGCCCTTTTTGCAGAACCCCAGGTCTTCGTAGGCCATCAGCTCCGCGATCGTAAAGCAGTCATGGGCCGTCGCGACGTCGATGTCTTGGGGGGTTACCTTCGCGGCCGAGTACGCCCGCTTCGCGGCTTGAGCGGCGGCTTCCAGGCCCACGTAGTCGGCCCTTCTGCTCAGATTGGCCGAGTCTGACGAGTACCCTATCCCCTTCACCCAGACAGGGGTGTCGGTAAGTTCCTTCGCTGTTTCTTCTGATGCGAGGATGACCGCAGCGGAGCCGTCAGTGAGAGGGCAGGCATCATAGAGCTTCAAAGGCCAAGAAACCACCTGGGAGTTCATCGCCTTTTCGAGAGTAATCTCCTTCTGGAACTGGGCGTTTGGATTCATCGCTCCGTAATGGTGGGCCTTGACCGAAACCCTAGACATGTCCTCTTCCGTGGTGCCGTACTTGTTCATGTGAGCCACGGCGTAGAGGGCGTAGTACGCGGGGAATGTCATACCGTAATTCTCAAACTCCCACATGTACGAGCCGGCCCTGCCGATGAGCTCCACAGACGTTGGGGTGTCCACTTCGCTCATTTTCTCGACTCCGACGGCCATTGCCACGTCCCCTTCCCCACTGACAATGCTGTTGTAAGCTGACTTCACAGCCGCGCTCCCGCTGGCGCACGCCGCCTCGACCCTCATCGTACCTACGGAGTCCAGGCCCGCGTACTCGTTTACGATTACAGCAGGGAGAGATTCTTCGTACCAGGTCCCGGCGCTCCCTAGGATTACATTCTTGATGTCTTTCTTGTCGACGCCGGCGTCGTCGACAGCCTGTTTGATCGACTCAAACGCGAGCTCGGCAATGTTCACGTCGGTCCTCCTGCCGAACTTCGAATGACCGATGCCTACGATGGCGACCCTGTTCATTTCCTGAAAGCCGGAAGAGGGGTCGGCCCTATTTCAATTTCCCTGAAGATTGGGACGCGTTTAGCCGACTACCCCCATCTCCTTCGCCACTTCTTTCATTATGGTAAGGCGTTGAATGTCGTTGGTCCCCTCGTAGGTCTTGATTATCTGAGAATCCCTCAGTATCCTCTCAACCTGCATATCGGTCGAGACTCCAGCGGCCCCCATGATGAGCATGGCCATGTGGGCGTTCTTTTCGGCAGCCTCAGTCGCCATTATCTTAGCAATCGACGAGGCCTTGATGAAATCCTTCCCCTTCTTGGTCAGGGTGGCCGCCCAATAGGTAAGTAGTCTCGCCGTGTGGACAGCGGCGGTCATCTCGGCTATCTTGAACTGCACCTGCTGATAGCTGAGGAGAAAATTGTCGAAGGTCTGCCTCTGGGTTGAGTAGTTTAGGGCGGCTTCCAGCGCCGCCTGTGCGAGGCCGGTCCCCTGGGCGGCGACGCCGACCCTCCCGTGGTCGTAGCAAGTGAGGGCAATCCGTACCCCTCTCCCAATCTCCCCGACAATGTTAGTCTCTGGCACTTCGAGGTTGTCCATCACAAGCTCCACTGGCTGGTCTCCTCTGAGTCCTATGACGTCCGTGCGTTGGCCGACGGTCAGGCCTGACATTCCCTTCTCGGCGATGAACGCCGTGACCCCCTGGTGCCTCTTGATGCCTTCGATTGGGCTCGTCCTCGCAAAGATCAGGAAGAGGTCTGCCTTGTCCCCGTTGGTGATGAACATCTTCTTCCCGTTGATGACGTACCTGTCCCCTTTCTTCTGAGCGTTTGTTTTGATGGCAGCGACATCGGAGCCGGTCCCAGGCTCGGTCATGGCATGAGCCGCGAGCTTCTCTCCCTTCGCTATCGGGACCAAGTACTTCCTCTTCTGCTCCTCGTTGCCGAATAGGAAGATAGGAGTCGATACTAGGTAGGTGGCGCCCACCACGGCTGAAAAGGCAGCCGAAAACCTTGCGATCTCTTCGGTGGCAAGCACCAGCGACAGGTCGTCGCCGTTCCCCCCTCCGTACTCCTCGGGGAAAGGAATCCCGAATAGGCCAAGCTCGGCCGCCCTCTTGACCAATCGCATGTCCATCTGGTTCTCCCGGTCGATCTTCTGGGTAACAGGCGCGACCTCCTTTTCGGCGAATTCCCTGACTGCCTTCCTGAAAGCCTCGTGCTCTTCCGAAACTGCGATTTCGTAGTCAGAGGAGATTGGCGAAAGGGTGCTCATTTCAACTCGCGTCCGGAATGCCTTGTTCAGGAACGAGAAGCGTAATCACATGAATGCGCCTTTTTGAGTGTGAGATAACCTTTCGCCCCATTCATCTCATTACATTCTTGCATTCTGGTCTTTCGCCCACAAAGCATTAAGCGACCTCTGGTCGTGGCCGAGACAAGAAGCCATGGGGGTCAGAAAAGTTACCGTGGTGGGCGCAGGAGACATGGGGCACGGAATAGCCGAGCTGTTCGCTGTGAGCGGGTACGATGTGAGCCTAACTGACAAGTTACCTGAGATGCTCAACAAGGCGAAGGGGAGAATCGCGGCCAGTCTTGACAAGCTCGTCGAGAAGGGGAGACTTACCTTGGAGGACTCACAGTCGGCGCTTTCCCGCCTCGGCTACTTCGGTGACTTGAAAAGCGCCGTTTCCCAGGCCGACCTGGTCATCGAGGCCGTGCCTGAGTCACTGGAGCTGAAGAGGTCAGTATTCAAGGCTGTGTCCGACCTTGCACCCAGCGGGGCCATAATGGCTTCGAACACTTCGAACATCAAAATCTCTGACCTGGCTGTTGCGACCGACAGACCTCAAAGAATGGTGGGGATGCATTTCTTCAACCCGCCGATGGTAATGAAACTCGTCGAAGTGATACCCGGAATCCAGACCGACGCGGCCGTGGTGGATGAAGTCGTCGAAGTTTGCTCAAAGCTTGGAAGGACGGCGGTCAAGGTCCAGAAGGATAGCCCTGGATTCATAGTCAACAGGATCAACGCCGCCGACACTCTATTCTTCTGCCTGATACTCGACAAAGGAATCGCAACCCCACCTGAGGTCGATATCTACGCGAAGAGCCAAGGACTCCCTATGGGACCATACGAACTTCTTGATTTCGTCGGAGTCGACATCGGGGCCGACTCCTTGGCATACTTCGCAAAGGTAGTCTCACCGGAGTACGGGAAAGGAGTCACGTTCGCCAAGATGGTGGCGGCAGGCCTGCTCGGCAAGAAGACAGGGAAGGGTTTCTATGATTGGTCGAGTGGGAAAGCTCAGATCCCCGATGCCTCACCGACGGACAAGGTCTCGCTCATGGACATCTTCGCGCTCGAAATAAACGAGGCAGTCAAGCTGATTGAAGAAGGAGTCGCCGGTCCCGATGACATTGAGAAGGGGGTGACCTTGGGCATGAACAGGCCCTTCGGTCCCATCGCGGTTGCCAAGGACCTAAGCAACGCCGAGGTCAAGGCGAAGCTAGAGGAACTTGCTGCCAGATTTGACTGCGGAGTCTTCGCTCCTGCTCGCTCCATTGCAGAGGGGAGAATGCGCGATGCCGTGGAAGGAAGGCTCTCGCGTCCGGCTCAGACCGTGGTCGCACGGGTGGAAGGCGAAGGTGTGAACCGAGCCCAGGGACCGACTAACAGAACAGAATCCGTCCGCCTGGAGAAGCTTTCAGGCGGAGTCGCCAAGGTCACGCTCAACAGGCCGAGGCTCAATATGATCAACTCTGATGTTCTCGAGAAGCTCGACGGAATCGTGACAGAACTTTGGGATGATACCGGAGTCCGAGTCGTCGTCGTCACAGGAGACGGTCCGATATTCTCTGCGGGTGCGGACCTTTCTCAGTTCTTCAGAGACTCAGATGCCTTTATGGAATTCGCAAGAAAGGGAGCAAAGATATTGAAGAGACTTTCCGAAATGCCCAAGCTCACGATCGCTGTCCTCAAGGGTTACGCCCTCGGCGGGGGCCTCGAGCTGGCTATTTCTTGTGACATTAGAATCGCGACAGAAGACGTTGAAATCGGTTTCCCAGAACTGACACGGGGGCTGGTCCCGGCATGGTCAGGGACCCAGAGGCTGCCGAAGCTGCTGGGCCTAGCCCGCGCCAGCTCACTCTTGCTTACCTCCGAGAGGATAAAGGGAAAACGCGCCTTCGAAATCGGTCTTGTAAACTACCTCGTCTCTTCTGGAGACCCAGACGAATACGCCGTGAAATACGCTACTCAGCTCGCATCGGCCCAGGCCCCGGTGGCCGTGATGCTCGCGAAGAGGCTCCTGGACAAAGGGGTGGAGTCGCCTACCGAGGTTGGACTGGAGATGGAAGCCAAGGCAGCAGGGGTCCTTTTCGGGACCGAGGACCTCAAA
Organism: Nitrososphaerales archaeon; assembly: GCA_035300255.1. Classification (GTDB taxonomy): domain Archaea; phylum Thermoproteota; class Nitrososphaeria; order Nitrososphaerales; family Gagatemarchaeaceae; genus UBA183. Next base: position 6,401 of record DATGVR010000083.1, on the reverse strand, counting down.
GAAGGGGTATCAGCATTCCTGGGAAAGAGGAAGGCGGAATTCAAAGGAAAGTGATGAAGCTGACGGAACTTAGAGACGCCTACATCGCGGACTTTCTGAGAGTCCCATTCTCGAGGTCGAGGCCCACCCAGCCGGAGAGAGATGTGTACAATTCGGTCCGGATGGACCAGGCATTGAGCGTTCTGATCAAGAGGCTCCTCGATAGGGCGTCCTTGAAACCCGAGGAGGTGGGGGATGTAATCACCGGGTGCGCCTTCCAGACGGGCGAGAACTGGCTCTACGGAGGGAGGCACCCTGTTCTCCTTGCGGGGCTCCCGGTCTCTGTCCCGACCATGGCCATCGACCGTGCGTGCGCATCTTCGATGAACGCCGCATCGGAGGGGGCCATGGAAATTATGACGGGCAACTCGGACGTCGTCCTTGCGGGTGGGATGGAGCATCTGACGCACGTGCCCATGACGAACAACCCTGGGCTGGCGCCGAACACCAGGCTCCTGACCAGGCCGGAATACGCGCGATACCAGATGAACGTCGGATACTCTATGGGGCTGACAGCGGAGAAACTCGCTGGGGAAGCAGGAATGACGAGGGAAGAGATGGACCGCTTTTCCCTCGAGTCGCACCAGAAGGCTGCGAAGTCCGTGGATGATGGGTGGTTCAGGGGAGAGCTGCAGGAGATGCGTGTCGAGGTTGACGGTCAGGAACGCTTGATTGACGTCGACCAGAGCATTAGGAAGGACACGACGATGGAGCAGCTCGCTAAGCTCCCATCTTCGTTCAAACCTGGAGGCTTGATCACGGCTGGAAACTCATCGCCCCTGAACGCCGGAGCCTCCTTGCTGGCACTGGCATCAAATCAGAAGGTCGAAGAAAGGGGGCTCAAGCCTCTGGCAAGAATCGTTTCGATGGCGTGGGCGGGCGTAGACCCCAGCGTCATGGGCAAGGGCCCAGTCCCCGCGTCGAAGAAGGCGCTGGAAAGGGCAGGCCTGAAAGCCGGGGACGTTGACCTGTGGGAGATCAACGAAGCATTCGCTGTTGTGGTACTTTACGCAATAAGGGAGCTTGGACTGGACCCTGCCAGGGTGAACATCCACGGCGGCGCCATTTCAATTGGTCATCCCCTGGGTGCGTCGGGCGCTCGGCTTCTGGGGACCCTTGCAAGGGAGCTGCACGATACCGGCAAGGAGTACGGAGTGGCTACTCTCTGCGTCGGCGGTGGGCAAGGGTTCGCGATGCTGTTACAGCGCGCGTAGTCTCCGACGACGAGGGAAATGTATGGGGGAAATTCAGAATCGAATTTGTCGTACGCTCACTCGACGACGCCTCGGGCCCTGAGCGCCTCCACCTGCTTTCTGGAATAGCCAAGGGAAGCCATTACCTTCCCAGTGTCCCCTCCGAGAGAAGGAGCAAGGGTGAAGGGTTTGCTCCTGGGTGAAGGACTCGCCTTGAGTGGCCCGTTCAGTACCGTCTCTCCCCTTGACAGTTCGACGAGCATTTCGAGGTTCCTGGCCCAGCCGCTCGTCAGTGCCTCTTCGACCGTCAATACCGGTGTTGCGCAGGTATCCTTGTTCATCAAGAGTCCGGCCCATTGGTCCCTGGTCTTGGTCAGGAAAACCCGTTTGAGTTCTGAGGTGACCTCTTCTCTTTCTTCTGTCGTCCCGAACCTCTTGTGCTCCAACCCGGGAACCCCAAGTACGGTCACCAAATTCCGCCAGAACTCTGGCTCGATGGCGGCGACCGCCATGGACTTGCCGTCCGAGGTCTCGTAGAGGTTGTAGAACGGGGTCGAACCGAATACAAGGCTGTGCCCTTCCTCAGGAGGACGCCCGGTCGCCAGGTATGCCGAAGCGGGGATGACCATCCAAGAGAGGAGTGAGGCGACGATGGGGACATCGAGGTACACCGCTCCCTTCCGATGAACCAATGCGCCGAGAATTGCAATCGCAGCGTACATCCCAGAAGCCAAATCCCCCAGTTGCAACAAAGGGACCTCCGGACCTGGGGAGTAGCCGAGAGTGCCTGCCATTGCCTGGAAGTTTATGTCGTGCCCGGGCATCGAGCTGAGCCTGTTCTTCTGGCCGTACGCAGAAATGGAACAGTAGACTATCCGCGGATTCACCTTCTTTACATCCTCGAAGGAAAATCCAAGGCGCGCCATCGCCCGGGGCCTGAAGCCTTCCACGAAGACATCGGCCTCTTTCAAAAGGCGGCGCATCACCGCCTTCCCGGCCCGGGCCTTCAGGTCTAAGCCGATGCTTCGCTTGTTCCTGTTCACCGTGGAGTGAACCGGGCTCCTTCCATCTTTGGTTGGAGGGGTCGCACGCATGTAGTCGCCGAGGCCGGGCTGCTCGACCTTGACCACCTCAGCCCCCATGTCCGAGAGGAGCATAGTGCAGAATCCTCCGGGGAGCAGTCGCGTGGCATCCACGACTCTCGTCCCGTCAAGGAAACCCATGGCGCCGGGTCCGGAAACCGTAGATAAAGCCTAAATCGAAGTCGGAAGGCGAGGCGCCGACGATGAGGTGAACGCCGTCCCAGTCATAGCCCGGAGTAAGCTCCCGGGCAGATGATGAACTCGCGACGATACCGAGTCATTTCTTCTATGTCTAAATAGCGAGGAGCTCGCGAGACCGTTGTGGGAAAATCGGTGAGGGTGCACGACGACACCCATCGGGCCTTGAAGAGGTTGAAGACCAAAACGAGGAGTGCAAGCCTCGACCAGGTGATCAGGGAGGCCATTAAAGCCTCCACAGGAGGATCGATTGAAGAAGGGATCTCCGATTCCAAGACGGACGAGCTTACGAAATACCTGAAGGAATGAACCGGCAAAACAGAAATACGGACCTTGAGGGGCGGAGTCGTCAATGGCAAAGTTCGATAGCATAGTAGGCAAGGCCCTGCTTACCGTCGAGGAGAAGGAAAATGAGCTCACTCTCGTCTTCGCAGATAACAGATTCCTCTTCGTCAAACTGGAGAACGGGAAGCTGAAGTCTGACAGCGTTCCCGAGTAGCGCTTATTCCTTCTCCAGAATCTGAACGGTGCGAGCTCCGCCTACGAGCTTCTTGAATCTCTCCGCATCTGCCCTTGTTCCGACTATGGATTCGATGTGCATCGGGACGAAGACCTTCGCATTCATGGCCGTCGCGGCCTCGGCAGCCTCTTCCGCCGTCATCACATAGGTCCCAGATACAGGAAGCAGGGCGACGTCAACATCGATCGCCTTCATCTCCGGGGTGGCATCGGTGTCCCCAGCGTGGTAGAACCTGACCCCGTCAAGCGTAACGATGTACCCGACCCTCCCATCTGCCTTCGGGTGGAAGACCCTGCCTGGCTCACGGAACTTGTTGAGGTTGTAGGCGGAGACAGCTTCCACGAGGATCCCTTTCACCTCGAGTTTCGAGCCAGGTTCGACGAACTTCTTTTCCAAAGAATACGGTCTAAGCGATCCCTCGCAGAGCTTGGGAGCCACAATGATCGTCGACGGGCCCGTGAACCTTCTGATATCGTCGTCGCTAAGGTGGTCGTAGTGTTCGTGGCTGATAAGTAAGATGTCTGCCTTGTAGTCCCCATTCGCCTTGAAGGGGTCGAGGACTATGGTCCGTGAGCCCTGAAGAACGAATGAGTCATGCCCGAGCCAGTGGACCCCAATCCCCTTGTAAGTCCACAATCTCGTCGCACCTACAGGTTAAGTCCTTCCTCTTTTATTCCTGTTTTGTCTATTGAAAGAATATCGATGCCGTTGCCGCTCATCGCGTCCCTGGCCACGGCAGCCTTGATGGCTGCGACAAGAAGGTCCCGGGCTTCCTTCTGGGTCATGGTAGGGTTGTATCCAGCTTCGACCACGCCAATTGCGGTCTCTTCCCCAGTTCCGACTGTGGCGTACTGGTCGGAGATCACGCTTCCGAGCGGGTCGAGGACGTAGACAATCGGCTTGTCTCCCACCCCTCCCAAGATTACCTGAGTCAGGAGTGGTGCGTATCTGTTCTGGAACATAAGAGTCGACATGAGCTTTGCAACAGAATTGGGCTTGAGCGCCTTCCTGGCCTCCAGTTCCTTGAGCTTCGAGTATACTCCAACTTCCTTCACAAGGTTCTGCATGTCGGCCACCATCCCCGCGCAAACCGCCCCGACGGTTTCGGTGACCTTGAAGACCTTCTTTCCCGACTTGCTCCTTACAAAGCTACCAAGGGTGATCCGTCTTTCAGCGCCCAGGACGACCCCGTCCTTGTATGCGATTCCCACGGCTGTGGCGCCGGGCAAGTACTGCTCGTAGGACACTAGAAATCCATCCGACGGAAAAGACTCGCCTTTTTAGACATTGTGCCGCCCGCGGTCATTTGGTCTGTACAGGCGTTATCGTCACGATGGAACTCTTGCCATCGGCCTGCACAGAGTAGGCGCACGATGTGAACTGGCTGGCCAGTTGCAGGCCCGACTCCAGATGGGTTGTCGCTTCGGGAATTTTCACCCTCGAAGGCCCGGGTGCGAGCGAGAGTAGGGGTAGTAGCATGTCCGCCAAGTTCGAATCAAGGCACGCCCCCGAATCCGCGACCGCGACAAACCGGCTTCCGGCGTCGGCGCCCACCGCCTCTGCGCGTTTTCCTCTCGCCCCAATCGCATCGGACCCTAGGTAGAATCTGCCACCGGTGGAGTAGATCACGATAGACGACCCCGGCGACTCTGCCTGCTCGACGGCGACCTCGTTCTCTGTGGTGCTGATTCCTGACTTCGCGAGCACCTCTGAGGCGGCGGTGAGCTGGCGCTCAGCGACATGCCTTGGAAGACCTCCGCACCTGCTGCGGATTCTGATGTCCGACAGGTTCGGCTCGGCTAATAGGTCGAGTGGGACCACCGACTTGCAGGGATCAATCGACGCTTTTACTTTCCCTCCTCCACGTGGATAATAGCCTCGCCTGGTGGCAGCAGCCTCGAAATTGATCCCGATCGCTCCGAACGCCTGGAGGACGACGTCGTGGAAGTAGTCGAAGGTGGGACTCCACGGCACGTCGGTCCCCCCGACCAGCTCGAGTGACAGGGTTGAGCCGGCGAGCGCTACCGCCGGCACCACTGCCTGGAGAACCAAGGTGATGCTCGCTGCCGTCTCCATGTCGAACGACAGGGACCCGCTCCGCGGGGGCCCAGGAACGAATCTGACCTCCGAGGATCCCTCCTTTGCGCCGCTCACTTCTCCGCCGAAGACTTCAGCGAGAACCCGGACAGCCGAGACGTGCTGCCTTTTGAGTCCCGGGGTCGGTCTTCCTGCCCGGATATTGGTGACCTTGACAGGACTTGACAGGATTCCTGAGAAAGCTAATGCAGTCCTCAGAATCTGACCCCCTCCCTCTCCCTGCGAACCGTCGACTTCGAGGAACTCCACGGCCCGGCGTGAATGCATGTTTTCTTAAATAGGTCTCACCGGGTCGGCGAGACGAAAAGGGAATGCGAGTCGGTCTCTTCGTGGGCCGCTTCCAGCCGTTCCACCTTGGGCACCTCGCAGCCGTGAAATACGCCCTAAATCAAGTCCAATACCTCTACGTCGTTGTGGGCTCCGCCCAAAGGAGCCATGAAAGGGACAACCCCTTCACTGCAGGGGAGAGGATAACAATGATCAAAAGCGCCTTGGACAGCAACGGGGTTGACCCTTCGAAATGGATGGCGATTCCCATCGTGGACGCCGATTCCCACTCGCTGTGGGTTTCATCGGTCGAATCGATGGTCCCGAAGTTTGACATCGTGTTCACAAACGACGCCCTCACCTTTCTCCTTTTCAATGAAGAAGGGATCGAAGTCAAAGCGGTCCCATACTTGGACAGGAGCAGGTATTCTGCGACGAACGTCAGGGTCAGGATACTAGAGAGGAAGGACTGGGACAGCCTGGTACCGCCCCAGGTGGCGAAGCTAGTCAAACGCTTTGGGGGGGTGGAAAGGGTGAGAGCCCTAATGCGCAAAGACCTCAAAGGTGCATAACGTGGATAGTCGGAAGAAGCTCATCATGCTCCCGGGTCCGACCAACGTCTCGGAAAGGGTGATGCAGGCCATGCAAGGGCCTATCATCAATCACAGGGGGGACGCCTTCCGGGAGCTCAACAAGGGACTCCTCGACAAGACCAGGAATCTCTTCCAGACAGAAGGGGAGGTGGTTGTGTTTTCGTCTTCGGGGACGGGTGGAGTCGAAGCGGCCGTCCTCAACCTGGTCAGGCCCGGAGACGTCACCCTGGTCCCTGTCTTCGGAGAGTTCAGCGCCAGGCTCGCCGAGGCCGTGGAGATGGCAGGGGGCGTGGCGGTCCGAGTTGCCTCCGATTTTGGGAAGGTGCCAGGACTTGACCAACTGACGGAAGCCATGGAGCGGCATAGGGGATTCAAAGTCCTCTTCCTCGTGCACAACGAAACGAGCACCGGG
>DATGVR010000082.1:0-12001 GCA_035300255.1 Nitrososphaerales archaeon | reverse complement strand
TTCGCGTATCGCCCTAAGGCCTCTGAATGGTTAGACGTGTTAATGCATTTGAATTGCATTAATAATGGCCCATGTGACTCGCACAATGGTCAATGTCATAAGAATGGGGCGTTACCTTTAATCCCGACAAACCGACCGCGACAGCTGTGCGTCTCTTTGAGTACCAAGCGAAGGACCTCTTCAAGGCCTACGGGATTCCCATACCCAAATCGATTAGGGCCGACGACCTCCCCGAAGTCATCGACGCGTTCTCGAAGCTGAACCATCCCGTCGCCCTGAAGGCCCAGGTGCTCGCGGGCGGGAGGGGGAAGGCGGGTGGGATAACAATTATCGACGACCTAACCAAGCTCCAGCTTGAAGCTGAGCGAATATTCGGACTGTCAATCGGCGGAGAAAAACCCAGCGCAATACTCGTAGAAGAAGCCTTTGCTCACGAGTCCGAGATGTACCTCTCCGTCAGTCTGGACAGGGGTGACAGGGCCTTTGTGACCATTGCTGCCAAGGCAGGTGGGGTCGAGGTGGAATCGATGTCGGGGAAGGTGATAAGGAGGGTCCCTCTCGATGGCATCGACGAGAAATTCGGGGCCGAAGTCGCGTCGCTCCTTTCGATCGAAGATGCCCAAGCCGCGCAGTTTACTTCAATGCTTCTATCTCTGGAAAAGCTCGCGAGGGAAAAAGAATGCGAACTCGCAGAGATCAACCCCGTGGCCATCGGCAAGGACGGAACGCTGATGGCGCTTGACGCCAAGGTCATCATCGACGACAACGCCCTCTTCAGGCACCCCGAGTTCGCAAAGCTCCACCCCGAGGACGAGTTCGAGGGGGAAGCGTCGAGGCAGGGGTTCGCTCTCGTAAGGCTCGGAGGGGACATTGCGGTGGTGGGGAATGGGGCAGGGCTCGTTCTTTCCACGCTGGACCTGGTCGGGGACGCCGGGGGCAGTCCGGCCTGCTTCCTGGACCTCGGTGGTGGGGCCCAGCAGGACCGCATCGAGGCCGCCCTGAGGCTCGTCAACCGCTTGCCTGGCGTAGATAGGATCCTCATCAACATCTATGGAGGAATCACACGCACAACCGACGTTGCCGCGGGGATAAACAAAGTCCTGGCAGAGGGCCCGGTGAAGCCTGTCTACGCAAGGGTCAGCGGGGCGGAAGAGGAGGAGGCTCGCAAGCTACTCGAAGGTACCCCGGTCAAGCTCTTCAGTTCCGCCCCGGAGGCAGTGGCAGCCGTGGTGAAGGGAAGATGATCCTCCCGAAGAAGGGGGACTCGGTCATCGTCCAGAACGTCACAGGGAAGTACGGCCGTCTGCACACCAAGTTGATGCTCGAGTATGGCACCAACATCGCGGCAGGGGCGACTCCGGGGAAGGGGGGTCAGGACGTGGAAGGCATCCCCGTATTCAATTCTGTTTCAGAGGCCGTAGGGAGGACCGGCTCGAAGATCTCCGTACTCTTCGTACCGGCCGAGTTTCTCCTCTCGGCGGGGGAGGAGGCGCTTAACGCAGGAATCAAGTTGCTGGTCGTGATAACGGAGCACGTCCCGATTCGAGACACACTTCGGCTGATTGAGCTCGCGCAGAGCAAGGGCGCGACGATAATTGGACCCAACTGTCCTGGGTTGATCGTGCCTGCGCAGAAGGTAAAACTGGGCATAATGCCGGCGCCTTCCTTCGCACCCGGGAAGGTCGCACTCTTCTCCAGGAGCGGGACTCTGATGTACGAGATCGCCGGGCAGCTGACCAGCGCCGGCTTCGGCCAGACCGTGGCCCTGGGGATGGGGGGAGACCCGATAAACGGGACCACACCAATCGAGTGCCTGGACTTCGCTGAAAAGATGGACGATACAAAGGCCGTTGTCGTCGTCGGAGAGATAGGAGGGGATGCAGAGGAACGCCTTGCGCGGCACATTCAGAAATCTGGATACGAGAAACCAGTCGTCGCTTATATCGCCGGAAGGCACGCGCCCAAGGAGAAGAAGATGGGGCATGCGGGGGCGATCATCTATGGAGACTACGGAACAGCCGACTCCAAGATCAAGGCCCTGAACTCGGCAGGGGTGAAAGTGGCCATGACACCGGCACAGGTTCCGACTCTGCTTGAGCAGGCTTTTGCGTAGCTCTGCTAGGCTTTTATCTTCCAATGCCGCCGTCGCCTTCGTGAAGCCGCGCCTAGTTTCCACCTATTCCATCGCAGCGATCGACCGGCGAGCAGGACAGATGGGCGTAGCCGTCCAATCGCACTGGTTCTCCGTGGGCTCCGTAGTCCCCTGGGGGGAGCCGGGGGTTGGGGTTGTCGCGACCCAGGCCTTCGTGGAGCCTTCATACGGACCGAAAGGGCTGTCATTGATGCGGAAAGGGTTCGGGCCTGGTACTGCCCTCCGGCGATTGTTGAGGGCTGACAGGCGCGCCGATGTGAGGCAAGTAGCCATGCTCGATGTGAAAGGGAGGGTCGCCGCCCACACCGGTTCGAAGTGCCTCCCTGACGCCGGCGACTTCCAGGGTAGGGGTTTCAGTGTTCAGGCCAACCTGATGAGCAATGACCGCGTCTGGCCCGCCATGGCTTCCACTTTCTCAAGGAGCGGGGGCCCACTGACCGAGAGGCTTCTTGGTGCGCTCGAGGCAGCAGAAGAGGCGGGGGGAGACATACGCGGTAGGCAGTCGGCGGCAATCATGATCGTCTCGACGTCGCGTCCGAGAGAGAGGTGGAGAGGGAGGCTGGTGGACCTCCGAGTCGAAGACAATCCAACTCCCCTGAAAGAGCTGCGACGAATAGTCAGGCTGAGCCAGGCGTACGACCACGCCAACAAAGGTGACGACCTGGTCGCTGAGAGCAGGTTCTCAGATGCCATGAAAGAGTACGCCTTGGCTGCGAGGGGAGCCCCTGAAATTGAGGAACTGAGGTTTTGGCAAGGGGTGACGCTGCTGGACAAGGGGAGGCTGAAGCAGGCGCTTCCTCTTCTCGTCGGGGCATTCAGAGCGAGAAGACAATGGAGGCAGGTCTTCGCCTCTCTACCGGATTACGGTCTCCTCCATGCCGAGGAACGCGTCGTGAAGTCGATTCTGGCCAGACGGTGATTCCTAGCCCCTGCCGAGGGTGGTTAACAGGCCAAAGGGGGAAATGGTAGCATTGTTAAAATATGAAAGTGTCCCACGACTGCGAATGGACGAAAGACGAAAAGCGATTAACACCACCACAGCCGCAATTGTAATCGTACTTCTCGCAGTGGCAGCCGTTGCGGGGATCTACCTTGCGACCCTGCCTACCAAACAGACGACCACCACAGGGACGACTACCGTAACCACCTCGACCGGCTCAACCAGCACGACCACCACGACAAGCAAGACGAGCACCACTACGCCGAATCACGTGACTCCCGCCCTTCTCACCTACGAGACTGCGGAGACGCCGGAGTATCTGGACCCTGGCGTTGAGTACTTCTCCTACGACAGCAACGTCATTCAGAACGCCTACGAGCCGCTCCTCTGGTACAACGGGTCTAGCTCCACGCAGGTGATACCCTGGCTCGCCCAGAGTTACAATGGATCCTCTGATGGGCTTACCTTCTCCTTCACCCTCCGGAGCGGGATCAAATTCGCAAACGGCGCATCGATGAACGCAACTGATGTCTGGTTCTCATTCAACAGAGTGCTGGTAGGCGACAGCAGCACTCCCAAGGCACACGGGTCACAGGGTACATGGATCCTCCAACAGCTCCTCAACACCAGCCTCAGCACCACTCTATGCTGCGCCCAGAAATACGGGACAGCGTACGTGGATTCGGTCTTGGCCCAGAACTTCGTTCAGGTAACTGGGCCGCTTACCTTAAAGTTCCACCTTCAGCACGCCAACGCTGCCTTCGCGGTAATTCTGGCGAACTCCTGGGGCTTCGTAATGGACCCAGGAGAGGTAATGCAGAAAGATGTCGCCACATTCAAGGCCAACGGATACACCCTCCCCTTCCCGAGTCTTAGTGGGAACCTCCAGACCCAGATGAAGGACTACTTCTATGACTACTCGTCGACCTGCGATACCGGGGCGTCACCAACGGGCTGCGGAGCGACCTACTTCGACACATCGAAGGTCGGGTCGACTGCAGGAACCGGTCCGTACTCGATGACCAGCTTTGACCCCAATACAAACAACTTCGTAATGCAGGCCAACCCCAACTATTGGGGCGGGCCATATCAGTTCACAGGCGGACAGAAGATTGCTGCGCACATAGCTACAATCAAGATCAACTACGTGCCGGACCAGGCGACAAGGGACCTGGACCTCCAGAACGCAGCAAAGTCAGGACAGGCGATGACGATAGACCTCACTGCTCCCCACATCTACGACTTCGCCGACAGAAGCACCTGGTTGAACCAGGGCAAGCTCGTCTCATCTACACCCGGAGTAAGCATCTATGGAGTATACCCACAGTTCTCCACTCTCTTCGACCCGTTCGACACCAATGTTTCGAGCCCACTGACAGGGAACTTCCTAAAATTCCAGCCCTTCGCTGACGTGCGCATCAGAGAGGCCTTTTCCGATTCAGTCAACCTCACAACGGTGAACTCGGCGGTGGGCAACAACCTGCAGCCCGTCGCCACCATGGTCAACCCGCCGGGTCTTCCCCCCGCAGGTTCCTACAACCCATCGATAAAGCCAGCCTACAGCTTCAACCCCAACAGGGTGGCCACACTGCTCATTGATGCCATGAAGCATCCAATCACGAAGTTCCACTTCTACAACGGAACACTTGCTCCAACCGGCTTCTTCGACAACACGTTCGGGTGCACGAACCTGAACGCGAATAACAAATGCGACAGCCCCGTGGGCCAGAATCTCATTATGTACTTTGAGACTGGAGATACTCTCGACGAAGCCGTATTCAACCAGATAGCGGGGACCATCAACAACGCGAGCTACACCTTCAACATGGGACTCACAGTCTCAGTTTCTCCTCTCCCCAGTGGACAGCTCCTCACCGAAGCCTTCTCCACACCATCCAGGCTCTACTTCTACTCACTCGGGTGGATCGACGACTACCCCTGGGTGGTTGACTTCTTGGGACCGATGTTCGCACCATCGCAGGCATATACGGGCTCCGGGGGATGGAACCTTACGAGAATGGCCTCACTCTACCATCAGGCAGTCATTGCCACTGAGAAGAACAACGTGACCGGGCTGGTCACCATTAGCAACATGATGAACACCTTGGCTAACCAGGGCGTTCTCTATCTCTGGACCTTCTATTCGACCAACTACACCGTGATGACATCCAACGTGCAGGGCTTCTACTACAATCCGTCGCTCTATACAGCGGCCGGGGGTGGAGTCGGACCTGTCTACTACGCGGCCCTCTACTAACAAGTCGGGGGGCCTTTCCTCTTTTTCCGGGACGATTCGACAACCCTTATCAGAACATATCGTGGAGATTAAACCCAGTTGAAGCTGTACGAATACATCGTGAGGCGTCTCGTCCTCATGGTCTTCGTACTTTTCGTTGTCAGCCTGATAGTGTTCCTTCTTGCTAGGGGGGCTCTCCCCCCCGAAACCGCCCTCGCACCTTACATCACACCGAGGCTGGACGACTCCGCGAAGCTTGCCCTGGCGAAGTCTCTCGCAGTGGCCACGCAATCCTGCCCCGCATGGAGCGCCTTCCTCCAGCACCAGCCGAGCTGCCTCGTCCCACTTTGGGAACAGTACACCGTATGGCTTCAGAACGTCCTGGTAGGGAACTGGGGCTACAGCCTGCTCCCGGGGATTTCAGGAGGGACGACCACCACCTGGGACGTCTTCACTTCCCGCTTCGCGTACACTGCCGAGCTTGCCATAGCCGGGGCCCTGATGACCATTATCTTCGCCTTCCCCATGGGGGTGATCTCTGCGACCCACAACAACAAACTCCCTGACCATGTCTCGCGGCTCATAGCCATCGCAGGGTATTCGATGCCGATCTTCTGGCTCGGGTTCCTCCTCCAGCTGCTCTTCGGCGTCTACATCACGATTCCGCGAGGGGCCTTCTCCCTGGGCCTGCTCCCCACAAACGGAGCCTTTTCGACAACGTGCGGCGCGTGCCTCGAATCTCCGGGGACAATCACAGCCTACTCAGGGATGCCAGTCTTTGACAGCCTTCTCTCTGGGAACGTAACTTACTTCTGGGATACGTTGGTAGCGTTGATTCTCCCGACGATAACGCTCAGCGTCTCCACCTTGGGCGCGCTCACACGCATCGTCCGTTCGAGCATGATGGAGGCCCTCCGGCAAGACTACATCCTACTTGCGCGGTCGAAGGGACTCAAGGAAAGGGTGGTAGTCTACAGGCACGCCTTCAGGAACGCCGTGTTGCCCGCCATCACAATCTCGGGGCTCATATTCGCATTTCTCCTCGGCGGGGTGGTGGTGGTCGAGTACATCTTCTCTTGGCCGGGTGTGGGCGCCGCTGCTGTGACTGCGACGACCGTCTTCGACGTAAACTTCCTCGAGCTCTACGTCCTGATCACGTCGCTGGTCATCGTCGTCGCCAATCTGGGGGTCGACATCCTCTATGCGATCCTCGACCCCAGGATAAAGTACTGAGTGGTGGGGAATGGAGAAACTAGGACCTGGTGACACGCGACGGAAGTCGGAGCTGAGATACACCCTGCACCTGATGAGACAGAACCCCATCGTTTTGGTGGGAATCGTCCTCGCAATCGGCTCGGTCGTCCTCTCATTGATCTCGGGGCTGATAATTAATCCCGCGTCTGGGAACACTCAGGACCTTCCCCTCAGGCTTTGCTGGAACAACCCTGTCACCGATTGGGGGGTCCACAACCTGTTCGTCTGTCCTGGAGCACACGTCTACCCTCTCGGAACCGACGCCTACGGAAGAGACCTTCTTGGGATGATTATCTTGGCGCTCCCCTTGGACTTGGAGATAGCCCTTACGATCGTGGCCTCGGCCGTGGCCATCGGGGTCGGCATGGGGGCGGTGGCGGCGTATGCCGGGGGCCTTCTGGATGAGGCGGTGCTCCGCATAACCGATGTCTTCTTCTCCATCCCCGGGCTTTCGTTGGCCATAGTCCTGGTGACCTTTTTCTCGCACAGCCTCTTCTGGTTGACCACCGCCGTCCTCGTTGTCTGGTGGCCCACCTACGTGAGGCTTATCCGTTCCCAAGTGCTCACGGAAAAAGAAAAGCCCTACGTCGAGGCACTCCGCTCCACCGGGGCTGGGAGGCTCAGGATTCTCTTCCGGCATATCGTCCCGAACTCGATCTACCCTGTCCTCGTTCAGGCGACGCTCGACGTGGGAGGGGTGATACTCGTCTTCTCGACCCTGATGTTCATCGGTTTCTCTCCGTCCCCACTTCTTCCTGAGCTTGGGAACCTCGCGCACGCTGGGATCGAGAATGTATTCATTGCCCCCTGGCTCGTCCTCTTTCCCGGACTGACGATTCTTCTCATCGCTCTGGGGTTCAATCTTCTCGGTGACGGAATCAGGGACGCCCTGGACCCGAGGCTCAGGAGATAGACAGGAGCCGGCCGTGCTGCAACAGGCTTCCATGGGAAAGGAGGTCGCTCTAAGCATTCGGGGGTTGAAGGTGGTCTTCCACACCTACGCCGGTGACGTGCAGGCCCTGGAAGGAGTTGACCTTGAAGTGCGCAGGGGGGAGATCCTCGGACTGGTCGGGGAGAGCGGGTGCGGGAAGTCAGTGACAGCGCTGGCCGTAGCCGGCCTCCTTCCCATCAACGCCGAAGTCACCGCGGGGGAGGTGCTCCTCGATGGGAGGAACCTTCTCGAGATGAATAGGGAGGCGGTAAGAATCACGAGGTTGAAGGACATCGCCCTTGTCTTCCAGGACCCGGCGACCTACCTCAACCCCGTCCTCACCATCGGGCTGCAGATCACCGAGGCCCTGACCTCAGACCTGAAGGTCTTCGCCGACGAGCTTATCGCAGCAAGGATGACCAATCTGCAAACCGCGGGGACGAGGAGCCCCGAAGAGGAGAAGGAGCTCGAGTCGCTTCGCAGGGCAAAAGAGACCCATGAGCTCAACAAGAAGGAGGGTAAGCGCCTTGCTTCACTGCGCGCCCTGGACTACCTCAAGTTAGTTCGGCTCTCGGAGCCGGAGAAGGTCCTTGGGATGTACCCATTCGAGCTCTCGGGGGGGATGAGACAGCGGGCGATGATTGCAATGGCCCTTGTCCGCAGGCCGAGAGTGCTCCTTGCAGACGAGATTACCACTGCGCTGGACGTGACCGTCCAGGCACAGATTCTCGAGCTCCTGAAGGACTTGCGCGATAAGATAGATTCCGCCATAGTGCTCATCACCCACGATCTCGCGGTGGTATCAGAGGTCTGCGACAGGGTCGCGGTAATGTACGCGGGGAGCGTAGTTGAGGTCGCGGGACTCGTGGAGTTCTTCAGTAATCCGACGCACCCCTACTCCAAGGGCCTAGGGGCATCAATACTTAGGCCCGATACTAACACCGAAAACCTCGAGTCGATCAAGGGGTCAGTCCCCGACCTGATCAACCCTCCGAGTGGCTGCCGCTTCCATCCGAGGTGCCCCTACGCATTCCAGAAGTGCCCTGAATCAAAACCTCCGATGACCATGGTGTCCCCCGGTCACGAAGTAGCCTGCTTCCTCTATGGAGGATGACAATTGGCCCAGTATTCATCCCTGGTAGAATTAGAGGACCTCCGCAAATGGTTCCCCATCCGGAGCGGACTGCTGTCTCGGACGGTTGGCTACGTGAAGGCCGTCGACGGGGTGTCCTTCAAAATAACGAACGGGGAGACGATGGGACTGGTGGGAGAGAGCGGGTGCGGGAAGACTACCCTCGCAAGGACTCTGCTGCGTCTGACGGCGCCCACAGGCGGGAAGGTCCTGTTTTCAGGGAAGGATATGACGAAGGCGAAAGGAAAAGCGCTCAGGGAGTACAGGAGGATGACCGCAGTCGTCTTTCAGGACCCATACGCGTCGCTTGACCCGAGGCAGACGGTCAAGTCAGCGATCACAGAGCCGATGAAGATCCATCATCTCGTAAGAGGCAAGGACGAAGCCAATCAAAGAGCTGCCGACTTGATACGACTGGTCGGGCTCAACCCCGACCATCTTTCGAGGTACCCCCACGAGTTCAGCGGAGGACAGAGGCAGAGGATAGCCATCGCACGGGCGCTGGCGGTCTCTCCAGAGTTTCTGGTCCTCGACGAGCCCACGTCATCCCTGGACGTCTCAGTCCAGGCGCAGATACTCAACCTTCTCAAGGCACTCCAAAAGGATTTGAAACTTACCTACCTCTTCATCTCGCACAACCTCTCCGTGATTAGATACATGTGCCACAGAACGGCAGTGATGTACCTGGGAAGGGTCGTGGAGGTCGCCGATACTGCAAGGATCTACCAGTCGCCCAAGCATCCCTACACCCACGCGCTCCTCAACTCTGCCCCGATACCCGACCCGGCGAAGAGAAAGAGGGGAGTGGTCATCGAGGGAGACGTGCCAAGCCCCGTGAACATCCCACCGGGGTGCAGGTTCAAGGCAAGGTGCCCATACTCGACGGACAGATGTGCCAAGGAATTCCCAAAGCCCGTTCAGGTCCGCCCCGGTCAGTGGGTGGAGTGCCTCTACGACCTCGACCTCAGGGTGGAGAACTCTCCCGGAGTCAGGGCCTAATTCGAACAAGGACGGCGATGAGGACGATGACGACCGCAATCGCCAGCAGAGGAAGCAGGAAGGTCTCGACCGCCGCAACGGCGAGCGCCAGAATGTCCCGAAGGCCTAGCCTCGGAGCTTCAGAGCCATCGCCATCGGGTTTCTCCTTCTCCTCGTCTAACAACCCCAACCGGCACTTCATTTCTGCACCGAGTTTAGAGTTTGTGTTCAACAGGCAGCTCGCACCGAAAACTTCATAGTCGTCGCTCGGCGGGCGATTAAGTAACAGGATTTCTTTCATGCCAATAGCAGACGCCACCAAGAAACAGATTGCCCAGAAGAGGAGGCTCTTCCTGCAGGTCTGTCTCAGATGCGGGGCCCGCAACCCACTCAACGCCGAGAGGTGCAGGAAATGCAAGTCGTCCGACCTCAGGCTGAAGAACCGCTCCGTTGGCCTCAAGAAGTAAAAGGTCAAAACCCGCCGGAGAAGCGGCTCTGACGGGTCGGTCGTCTAGTTCGGTTAGGACGCGAGTCTCACACGCTCGAAGTCGGGAGTCCAAATCTCCCCCGACCCATTCTTCATTTGCAATGGGAACATACGAATATTCGAGATCGCCTTCGAAGGGCCTCTGTTGAATCACGCCGGCTCTCACACGGGTTTCAGTCTTGATGACTTCGGCAGGTATGCATCCGCGTGCCTGTCGTAGTCGTACTTGACTTGAGGCTTCACTGTCTCATTGAGCGACCTCACGAGTTCATCAGCCGCTCTCGTCTCCGCCCCCGTCTGGAAGTACCCACCCACTAAAGCAGGTAGGACCGTCTTATCCCACCATCGCTTGTCGTGGGGAACTCCCTCCATCCGCTCGTACACGCCTATGCACGCGTTCAGCTGTCTGTCGATTCGACAGCCACAGCGCATGCATTCGAAGACTTTTGCTCCCTTCAGGTCTTTGTTTCTCCACCCACATCTGGAGCAGGTCTTCGACGTCCATTCTGGCGAAACTTTTTCCACCCTCTCGCCGGCGAGTATCGCGATTCCTCGCCAGTCCGTGTTGGCTAGCCTTACGTTGAAGTTCCTACCCTTGAGCATCTTGTCCTTTCTTAGAGCCTCCATCCCAATTCTCCTTGAGGAGTTCCGAATGACGCGGGCAATCTCTATCTGGTGTTTTTTCGCCCGATTGAACTCTCGATGCCTGTATTTCTGCCTGAGGCGTCGCCCTTTGACAGATCGACCGAATCTTCTCATGATGGATCCCATTTTTGACGATGAATTGCCATGAACTTCGAAGAGAGCTCGAGTGTCTACCTTCACCCAGCCTGTATCCGGAGAAAATCCGTCGAATGAACCGAAATTCGAATCCCATCCAATAACGTCTGGGACATTGCTCGGAGTAGCTTCAAGGGAGAAGATTGGAAGATGAATCATGTCTGGAGTAACGATTGGCTCTCCAAGCCCCTCTGGAGAGAATTCATACGGCAGCCCGAACCAACGCCGTGACAAATCAATCCAGACGTACTCACGGGGCTTGATTGTGATTCTCAGTTTGTCTTGTTCGATTTTCAAAAGGCTCTGTTTTACCCTTGCGAACAGCCTCTTTGCCCGTGGGCAAGTTTTAGTCCGATCACCTTCGCTGTAATTCCTTTTCCAAGACTTCACGATGCTGAATGCAGCATTCTCCGCCGAATCCACCCAGTGGGCCGCGTAGGCCCAATCTTGGATGTATTTACTTCTAATTTCGCTTTTGAATTGCCCTTCCATTCTTACAATTGGTAACAGCCTAGTCTGTTTCATGGGTCGCGACGAATTGTCTTGCCAGCTTTTCCTAGCGGGTACTGACTTCCACACAATCGCATTCCAAATGTCCTCGATCATTCGATTCAGCATGCCTCTGTATGCAGACAAAAGGGGAGTCAGCTTCACTCCCTGGTCATGCGGAACCGAGCGGGTTCTTAGCAACGCGAATTTTCACAAGATACGAAGATAAAAGACCAAAGGGATTGTGACCAAAACAAGTAGGACGCCTCTCCGAAACTAATCCCCCGAACCGCTTGACAGCATAGACGCCATCAGCGAGTCATGTTGTCTTGGGCATCCGCTAGCTTTCTGGGAGCCTGCCCCTCGCCGCCCATAGGGCAGGATAGAACCTGCGCCTGAGGGTGGTCTTGAGGTAGGACACTCCGGAAGAATCGAAGGAATAGGGCCCGATGGCTTCTTTGATTATTTCGACCCCTGTCCCTGGCTTTCTTCCTATGACCCTCTCAACCATGCCCATGTGGTGGTTGCGCCACAGCCAGAAATGCTTGTCGTATTCAAGCAGGGCCTCGGCGAGTTCAAGGAGGTCTGGGAAACGTCTCTCAGCGTAAATCTTCACGACTGC
>DATGVR010000081.1:0-6182 GCA_035300255.1 Nitrososphaerales archaeon | reverse complement strand
AGCTCCCGTTGTATTTCCCTTCGATGAACTTGTAGGCCTGGTCGACAGCCTCGACGTTCATCTCTGCCACCTTGGGCTTGCTCCTGAACCACTTCTTCACCGCCTCCTTGACGAGGCTCTCGTCGTAGGACATTAGCGCATAAGATGCCGCGACCGCCATGACATTGAGCATCCTCTGCAGGGAGCTCAGAGAGGTCTCGCCGAATTTGGAGCCTGTTGCCTTCAGCAATTCGTCGTAGGGGACAGGGTAGATGTGGACGCCCCGCCTGCGGGCGAGTTCCAGGATCCCCTTGATGTCTGGGGAGAGTCCGTTCTTGATGAACTCGGCGTTCAGGGCCTCCCTGACTTGGGCTTCGATGGTTGGGACCTGGTCGAGCCGCTTGCTATCCTGGTCGGGGTCGTAGATTATTGCACCTTCGCTCCTGACTTCGAGGGCGTGCCTGAATATGGTCTCCTCCTCGAAGGTTGCCAGCATGTCGACGGTGTCGACGTGTGACCTGATTAGGTCCTTCGACACTCGGACCTGGAAGTAGCTGTGCTCCCCCTTGATGTTAGAATAGTACTCCCTCTTCCCGAAGACGTAGAGGCCTCCTGATGCGGCGGCCCTGGCGAAGATGTTGGCCGAAGAGTCGACTCCGCTCCCCTGGACTCCGCCTATCATCCATGAAAAATCGTCCCGCTTCATGTTTCGTTGCCTGAGTCCGTTGGTGTGAGATGATGTTTAAGCGTATAGTATATAAGGTAATGACTAGTAAGTAGTTTCGATGGATGAGCTCAGAAGGGTGCAGAAGGTGGGCAAGTTCACCCTGACGGTGTCCATACCCAGCGAGTATGCGAAAAGGATGAACGTGTCGGCCAAGGACAGCCTCCTGTTCAGGGAGGATGCCGACGGGACCCTGAGGCTGATACCGGCGACCAAGGCCAGGGAGGCCACAAAGGCTTCCATCAGGGCAGACCAAGCGGGTAGCGACGAGATGCTGACCAAACTGATTGTAGGGGCGTATGCTCTCGGCTACGACACCATCGAGGTCGTGGGGAAGGAACCTCTCGACCAGAGCACGGTCGACAGGGTGGTGGCCACGGTCAAGAGACTCAGAGGGATGGAGGTGGTCGAGTCTGATGTCAGGCGTATCGTGGCCCAGAGTTTTATCGATCCGACGAAGTTCCCAGTGGACTCTCTGATCAAACGACTTCAGATCTTGGTTTCGAAGAGCCTGGATTATGTGACTGACTCTCTGGACCTAAGACAGACAGGCAGCCTCAACGAAGTGGCCCGGGTCCAGGAGGAGATAGACGAGTTGTACTGGCTGATACTAAGGCAGCTCCTGGTTGCTCTCAACAGGAGGGAACTGGCTTCGGAGATTGGAATCGAATCGCCGCTGCACGCGTCAGGGGACAGAGTGTCGGCGAAGGCCCTTGACGAGATCGGGAGCATCATACAGGACGTCGCCGAGGAGCTCGTAAGGCTCAGAGGGCTGAGGACGAAGATGGACCCGAAGGTGGAGGCGAGCGTTAGGGGACTGGCGACGAAGGCGGGGGAGGCGTTCAGGACGACGGTCGAAAGCCTGCTGACCCCGGACATCAAGCTCATCGGTAGGTCCCTCGCACTCGTAGAGGAGACGCTGCAGCTAGAGAGAGAGGTGACTCATGAAATGTTAGAGTCGGGGGAGTTCGGGTACGCCAGGGTCCTCGTCTCGTACTTTGGGCAGCTGGCGAGATACTGCAACATCATCATTGAGATCGCTTCGCACCGCCTGCTCAGGAAGACAAGCAGGGTCGCGACTGTCCAGCAGTGACAGATTCTTCTTTTCGCCCAGTGTGGTCAGACCCCTGAGGGGGTAACCTGGTCCTCGGCCTTTACTCGGCCCTCCTTGAGGACCCTCGCATACCATCCTCGCCTACCTAGCATGGTCTTCAGGAACTCGGGTCCTTTCGACCGCCCCACGTATGGGAGGAGGAAAAGATTGACACAGGGGTCGCAGGCCCTCGAAATCTGAAAGGTCGCCTCGCCTGCCGTGAAGATCTTTCCGATTTTGAACGAGTCGTAGGGTATTCCGCTGGTGGTAAGATTCTCTCCGAGGTCTCCGGGCTTGATCGGCCAGCCCTCTGAATTCAACTCCGTGATTTTTTCAATTGGCATTATCAGCAAGGCAGAGTCTGGGTCGTCCCTGAGTTTATCGTGCCTGTAGACATTGAAATCCCCTTGAACGCCCGCGAATGAAATGAAGACAGAGTCGACTGGTTTCTTGGGGAGGCCCCGTTCACCCTCGGTCAGAGATTTCACGTTGATCTGGCTGACAAAGGCCATGTAGGCAGCAGACCCCACCCCATTAATTTGGCTTTAACGCATCAAGTTTCGATGTCATGCGCTGGATGACCGAAGTTGATTCCATTTGCGACGCACACAACAGAAGGTTCCTCGTATGGCGAGGATTGATTTCCCAGGCTCGAAACACTTTTTGATTGTGCAACGGCGCCACGATTGTGCGGGGGTCGCATAGCATGGTTAACTGCGCGGGACTCAAGATCCAGCCCTGCTTCGGATGGGGCATCCCGTCCCTTAGGGGTTCGTGGGTTCGAATCCCACCCCCCGCACTATTTGTTGTGCTCAAACTGGCCTCTTTTTCTGACTGCTTCTGTGGTCGGAATCTAGACGTACTTGGGCAGCGCAGAAAGCCTGCGAGTGTCAGCATAAACGCTTTAATCTCAACTTATAACTATTGAGTTATTGATGAGTCGGACCGATTCGAGCCCAGAGACCCTCTCAGGAATCGCGTGCGACACAACCGGGCTTATCACCTCCTACGGAATCGGCGCGGGAAAGCTCTTCGGATGGACGCCGGAAGAAGTCGTTGGAAAGCAGCGAGTGACGGTCTTCCATGAACCGGAGGCAATCCAGACCCTGGTCCCGAGGTTATTGAAGACCGCCGCCGAAACGGGCAAGTTCGAGGAAGAGGTGACCCTTGTGCGGAAAGACGGCTCGAAGTTCCGCGCAGTCCTGACGGTCAGACCTCTGAAGCATGGGGACGAGATAACAGGCTACATGGGGTTGACTAGACCCCTCAGAGATCTCTAGGGGAACTCTCCGGTGATCCATTCCGTCTGGATAAAGGAGCTCAGGGCCCCCTTTCTCCTGCTGCCGGCCATTTTCGTCCCAGTGGGGCTCGCCATGGCCTGGAACGCAGGCAGCTTCACCCTCCAGACCGCCGTCCTGACGCTGGTAGGTGTGTTGAGCCTGCACGCCAGCGTCAACGTGCTGAACGATTACTTCGACTTCAGAAGTGGCATCGACCTTGCGACCACACCCACTCCTTTCAGCGGCGGCAGCACCGTCCTGCCCGCCAAAGAGCTGACGCCGACCAGCGTCCTTTACGCCGGGGTCGCCTTTCTCGCAACGGGTCTCGGTATCGGTTCTTACTTTCTCTACTCCTTTTCGTTCAATCCTGTGCTGATCGCGATCATAGCGATAGCTGCCGTATCTGTGGTGGGCTACTCGCCTCTGATTTCGCGATTCGGAATGGGCGAGCTCATCGCCGGTCTGAACTTCGGGCCGCTTCTCCTGCTCGGCACCTACTACCTGGAGACAAGGACAGTCGCCGTCGAACCCATTCTGGTGGGGATCGCCCTAGGAATCCTGGTTGCTGGTATCCTCTACATCAACGAGTTCCCAGACGCCACGGCTGACAGCGATAGCGGGCGCAGGCATCTGGTGGTCAGGTGGGGGAAGGCCAAAGCTGCTTCGCGGTTCAGAATATTGATCGTGTCAGCCTATCTTGTCATCGTGGCAGGCGTCATTGCGGGGCTTGTCACGCCTTTCGCGATTCTTTCACTTCTGGCATTCCCCAAAGCCTGGTCGGCGACGAAGATCTTGGGACAGAACTACGAGAAAACCATGGAACTGATACCAGGGATGGCCGCGACGGTAGTGGCCACACTTCTGACCGGAGCTCTTCTCTTCGTGGCCTACGCAGCATTGCGCTTTATCTAGAAAGACTGAAAATTGCGACATTTGTTGAGTCTTTATGCTCGCTTTCCACGGGGATAGTTACTTCACTGCTGTAAACTGGATAGTATTAATACTACCCTTCTGCTAGTATTTGGTATGCAAATTGGAATTGACAGCTTTGCAGCTGCGCTTACTGAAGACAGCGTTAGAATTAGCGAATCCGACCGCCTGAATGACCTGATTGAGCAGATCAAGCGAGCAGACCAGGCCGGGCTTGATACGTTTGGAATTGGGGAACACCACCGTCGTGGATTCCTCGACTCGGCACCTCCGCTAATCCTGGCAGCTGCGGCGACGGTGACTAAACGAATTCGTCTTACCAGTGCTGTTACCGTTCTAAGTGCTACTGACCCGGTGCGGGTTTTTCAGGAATTCGCCACTCTGGACCTTCTTTCAAGAGGCAGGGCCGAGATGGTTGTGGGCCGCGGTTCGTTCGTCGAAGCATTTCCTCTCTTCGGTTACGACTTAGAGGACTACGATGAGCTATTCGCTGAGAAGCTCGACCTTCTCCTCAAGATTCGCGAGAACGAGCACGTACGATGGACAGGTAAATATCGGCCGGCTTTGACAGGACAGGGTATCTACCCAAGGCCGATGCAGAATCCTCTGCCGGTATGGGTGGGCGTCGGCGGAACGCCTCGATCGTTCGTACGTGCGGGCGTCCTAGGGCTTCCGTTGATGGTCGCCATAATAGGAGGAGAAACGCGTCGGTTCCGTCCTCTGATTGACCTCTACAGGGAAGCAGGGAGACAGGCTGGCCACCCGGCCAGTCAATTGAAGGTGGGAGTTCATTCGCCAGGGTACGTTGCAGAAACCACGAATGAAGCCGTTGAGGATTTCTTCCCAGGTTGGGCCAAGGCCGTGAGCGACATTGGGAAGGAGCGTGGATGGAGTGAGATGACGCGAGAAGACTTCGATGCCCAGAACGGACCAAACGGCTCGATGCTCGTTGGGGACCCTGAGGAAGTCGCTCAGAAGATAGTCAGACACAGCGAGGCTCTGGGAGGCGTCTCACGGTTCACATTCCAGATGAACGCGGCCTCCTTGTCTCATGACAAGCTTCTTCGGGCGACCGATCTGATCGGAAAGCAAGTGATGCCGATGGTACGCGAAAAGCTCGAGGTCAAGGCCGTATGATGTCAGTCAACGGCGAGCCGGTCGAGATTCGGGTCGTCGGCCTGTCCGGAAGCCTTCGTGCCGGGAGCGCCACGCGAACTGCCGTCCAGTACGCCCTCCGCGGTGCCGAAGAAGAGGGAGCGAAGACAGAGCTGTTGGATTTGGCTGACTACAAACTTCCGTTCCTGGGCCTTGACGGGGAGGAAAGCAGTGTCAAGGCGGTGGAGCGATTCCGAGCAGAGCTCAGAGCTTCAGATGGGATGATACTTGGATCGCCCGAAATTCATGGGAGCGTCAGTGGGGTGCTGAAGAACGCGTTGGATCTGGTAGGCTATGATGAGTTCGAAGGGAAAATGATCGGGCTTGTTGGCGTGGCAGGAGGCCGGATGGGCGCGACTGAAACCTTGAGCCATATGCGGACGATAGGGCGTTCTCTGCACGCGTGGGTCGTACCCAACCAAGTCTCCATCGGCGATTCGAACGAAGCGTTTGATGCCAAAGGCAATCCCACGAGCCTTGAGGTCGGCAACCGACTGAAGTCGGTCGGAAAACAAGTGGCACATTTCGCAGTTCTCCACAAGTGCGAGAATCATATGCAGTTCCTAAAAGAGTGGGAAGGTGCACCGACCGCCCCGTTGCGCGGGACACCAGACCCCGTGGTATGATAGGTCCAAGGGGAGTTTTTCTTGCTGTCTGAATCAACAAAAACAGCGAAAACGAAAATGATGAAGAGGTCCATGACAGCCAAGGAAATGGTCGAGGAATACGATGGGGCGTCGCTGTTCTGCCCCTACACCGACTTGCTGGAGGTCCTAGGAAAACCGCACACATTGAAAATTATCTACGTTCTTCAACAGGCGTCTCCCTGGCGGTTCACACAAATCCAACAGATTCTGCACCTTCAACCGAAGACACTAGCTGCGAGGCTGCAGGAGCTCCTGAGACTAGGGCTCGTGACTCGCAAGTCATACAACGAAATTCCGCCCCGCGTAGATTATGAGCTCACGCAGAAGGGTAGGGACATTCGAAAGATATTCGACGTATTCGGAGCCTGGTCTGA
>DATGVR010000080.1:0-4048 GCA_035300255.1 Nitrososphaerales archaeon | reverse complement strand
GACGAGAGGGGTTGCGGTCTTTCCGACCAGGACCCACCTGAATTCTCCTTCGATGCCTGGGTGAGCGACCTGGAAACTGTTGTCGACTCTTTGAAGCTGGACAAATTCGACCTCCTGGGCGTCTCTCAAGGAGGGAGTGTGGCCATCACATACGCGGTCAAGCATCCGGAAAGGGTGAATCATCTGATCCTCTACGGCGCCTATGCCCGCGGGTGGGCCAAACGCACAGGAACAATGGTATCGCCGCAGGACCTTGAGACCCGCGAAGCCATGCACCGACTGATAGGCCTCGGGTGGGGCCAAGACAACCCTGCCTTCAGGCAGATGTTCACTTCCCTCTTCATTCCCGATGGCGGTCCCGAACAGCAAAGGTGGTTCAACGAACTCCAACGGGTGTCGTGTTCGCCTCAGAACGCAGTGAAGTTCGACGAAGTTTTCGGCCAAGTCGAAATCACACATCTTCTTTCGAAGGTGTCGGTACCAACCCTGATACTCCATGCACGAGACGACGGAGTCGTTCCCTTAGCAGAAGGCAGACTGATGGCCACGCAGATTCCCAGCGCCCGGTTCTCATCCTTCGAAGGCAGAAACCACATCCTTCTGGAGACGGAGCCAGGTTGGCAGACGTTCCTCCGGGAGCTTCGTCAATTCATCGGAGCCCCAGTGGACAGTGCCTATCCCGAGAGCCAAGTGCAGGATGAGAGAAGGCTGGCTGCGATTATGTTCACGGACGTCGTCTCATATACGGCGATGGCCCAGACCAACGAAGAACTCACGATGGAGCTGCTGGCACAGCACAACCAGGTGCTCCGGTCCATCTTCCCCAGGCACCGAGGGCGCGAGGTAAAGGTCATGGGCGATTCATTCCTCGTCGAGTTTCAGAGCGCACTCGAGGCTCTCCAATGCGCGGTGGAGATTCAAAAGGAGTTCAGCAAACGAAACGCCTCCCTCCCACCTGAAAGGAGGGTGAACCTCAGGATAGGAATACACGTGGGTGACGTCATCCATAGGGGCGGCGACATACTCGGCGATGCCGTCAACGTCTCTTCACGCATCCAGCCTCTTGCTGAAACGGGAGGCATCTGCATCTCTGAGCAGGTCTACGACCAGGTGGCAAACAAGACCAGCATTCCCATGGTCAAGCTCGAACATCGGCAACTCAAGAACGTCAGCATGCCCATCGACGTGTACAAGCTCTCGATGCCCTGGGAGGCCGTGAAGTCAATAACCCCATCAAGTTTCGAGAAGACCAAGATCGCAGTCCTTCCGCTCAAGAGCATCAGCCCAGACCCGGCCGACGAATATTTCGCCGACGGTATGACCGAGGAGCTGATTTCTGTCGTTTCCAAAATCGGTGACCTGAGGACAATCTCACGAAGTTCGGCCATGAGGTTCAAATTGACCGACAAGAGCATAACAGAAATTGCGGCAGAACTTCACGTGGGCGCAGTTGTCGAGGGGAGCGTCAGAAAGGCCGGGAACATAGTGCGAATCAGCGTTCAATTGGTCGACGTCCACAAAGACGAGCCCCTGTGGTCGCAGAGCTACGACAGACAACTTCAGGACATATTCGCCATTCAGAGCGACATAGCCAACAAGGTTGCTGAGGCCCTCCAAGTGCACGTCCTCGCGCAGGAGAAGCAGAGGATTGAGAAGAAGGCCACTGAGAACGTGGAGTCCTACACTCTTTACCTGAAAGGTCTCCATCACAGGGGGGAGAGGACCGAGGAAGGCTACAGGAAGGCGATACAATATTTCGAGGAGGCCTTGAAAAAGGACAGTAAATTCGCATCCGCCTACGCAGGCCTCGCAGAATGCTACGACCTGATGGGAGACGAAGGATACTTGCCTCCCAAGGAAAGCTTCCCGAAAGCCGAGGAATTCGCCAAGAAAGCCTTGGCCCTCGATGACTCCCTCGCCGAAGCCCACGCGACCCTGGGAGCAGTCATGCAGACCTACTACTACAACCAGCCCGCGGCAGAGGAGGAGTTCAGACATGCCCTCTCCCTCAACCCGAACTATGGCAGGGTCTGCAACTCCTACGGGGCGTACCTTGCCTGCATGGGAAGGTTGGACGAGGCGGTCGCGGAGATAGGAAGGGCGCAGGAGCTCAACCCCCTCGCCCTGGAGGTCAACAACTGCGCGGCGGTGATCTTCAACTGCGTGAATGAATTCGACAAGTCTGTCGAGGCCTGCGAGACGATGCTCAGAATCGATGCAAACTTCCTGCCTGCATACCAGGACCTGGCTGAGGCCTACCTTGAGAAATCCAGGTTCGACGACGCGGTCGAGGTACTCCAGAAGGCGCTCCAAATCTCGAATGGAGCTTCCCCAGTGAAGGCTCGCCTCGGGTTTGCTTACGCCCGCGCGGGGACGCCCGAAAAGGCAAGAGCCTTGTTGCATGAGCTGGAGAAGGATTCAACGCAGAAGTACGTCTCCCCAATCGCCTTCGCCATAGTGCACTGCGGCCTCGGTGAGAAAGAGGAATCAATCAAGTGGCTCGAGAGAGGGTGCGAAGAACGGGCCGGAGGCGTGCTGTCGATAAAAGCCCGTCCAATGTGGGCTGCCCTCCGTTCCGAGCCTGCTTTCACTCGGCTCCTAGGCAGGATGGGGCTGAGTCAGCCAGAAGCCTGATTCCGTCCGCAGTCGTGACTGGTGCGATCTTGGAAGTGGAGGCGTAGAGATAATTACCCTCCAAAACGGAGTCGCACGAAATTTGATGCCAGCACCGATTCTACTTCAGGCCTAGGTCCAATGAAGTCCGATTCGCCACCTAGGGCCGTCTCGAGAAGGACCATTGGTCTGATTCTTGCCGGTCTTCTTACTGGTCTTCTCCTGGGATTCATGGACATCACGATAGTCGCAACGGCCGGCCCGACCATAATATCCGACCTCGGCGGGCTGAGCCTCTACGCCTGGGTGTTCAGCGCCTTCGTGATCGTGCAGACAATCGTCATCCCGATTTTCGGGAAGCTCTCCGACAACTACGGACGCAAGAAGTTCTTCCTCGCCGGACTCCTCTTATTCATGGCCGGCTCCGCCCTCTCAGGGGCCTCTCAGAACATATACGAACTAATCGCCTTCAGGGCGATGCAGGGCATCGGATTCGGCGCTTTCGTCCCTACGACAATCGCGATAGCCGGGGACCTTTTCCCGCCAGAAAAGAGAGGCCGCGTCCAGGGGCTTCTTTTCTCAGTCAACGGCATAGCCTTCGCGGTGGCGCCGGCGGCCGGCTCTTACCTGACCGAAGCGCTCAGCTGGAGGTGGATTTTCTACATCAATCTTCCACTCGGCATCGTCTCATTTCTGATAATCCTTCTTTCTCTTCACGAGTCGAAAAACCCGAACGCCACACCGTTCAGCGACTGGCGAGGCAGTGGGGCGCTTGGGGCATTCCTCGGGCTGTTCACCTCTGCGCTCTTCTTGGGCGGCTCGACTTTCGACTGGGCGTCTTGGCAGGAGGCGAGTCTGTTCGTATTGAGCGCCGTCATGCTAGGCGTCCTCATTGTGGTTGAGAGAAGGGCCAAGGAGCCTGTCCTCCCCCCTCGCCTGTTCAAAATTAGGACGATTACAGCCACGACCGCCATCAATATCATGAGGGCCATGGTCCTGTTCGGGCTTGTCGCCTACTTGCCGTTGTTTGCTCAGGCGGTCCTCGGCGCGAGCGTCTCCGATGTGCGGAACGTCGTCTATTCCCTCGCCCTTCCGACGACTGCGGGAATCCTCCTGGCCGGAGCAGCGATTCCGAGGCTGGGCCCGAAGAACATGATTCTTCTGGGAGCGGC
The DNA here is from genome assembly GCA_035300255.1 of Nitrososphaerales archaeon. Lineage (GTDB taxonomy): Archaea > Thermoproteota > Nitrososphaeria > Nitrososphaerales > Gagatemarchaeaceae > UBA183. Next base: position 263 of record DATGVR010000080.1, on the reverse strand, counting down.
GATTGTAATCGCAGGAATCGGCGCCCTCTTGTACATCAACTCTTCTTCTCAGCTAATTCAGCTGATGGAAGTATGCGTCCCGCTCGGGCTCGGAAGCGGGCTGATGATTCCTCCCACCATCGTATCCTTCCAGAACTCTGTCCAGAGACACGAGATTGGGGTTGCATCGGGTCTAGCCGCATTCACGCTCAACCTCGGCTCTGCATTGGGGGTGGCGAGCCTCGGCGCAGTTCAAGTGTACAATTTCAGGGGGGGACTCTCAA
>DATGVR010000079.1:0-4615 GCA_035300255.1 Nitrososphaerales archaeon | reverse complement strand
ATTGGCGGACATTCTCGCTTTGATTTCGCGAGCCCTCACCTCGCCGACCCAAGATTCTAATGTTCTCCCTTTATTGAGGGAAACCGATCCTTTCTTGAAGAGCCCGTTGTTTTTCGTCAGGCCCAAGCGATAACCCTCTTTCAAACAAGCTCTGCTGCAATATTTCCCCTTCCCAGTCGTAGGAGATTCGCAAATCGGGCATATCGGCATTTCGTGCTCAATACTCAATAGTATGACATGCCGATTTAAGTGAAGCAGAAGTTCAGACTAGACACGACAGGAGGGGGTTATGAAAGTGACCTACATTTTTGCGAAGACATCCTCTTAGTCCCTGAAACCCTTTAATGGACAGAATTGAGAGCGGGCCCGAACTCCATTGGAGGAAGGAGCACGCGACGCTGGTACCGATTTCGAGGCGCTGCGCCAGAAGAGCATAGCGGCCGCCGAGGCTGCGATACGAGAGGCCTCGTCGAGGCCCGACCTGCATCTGGTCCAGGCGATCCAGGCCCTCGATGACACCGACAAGTATCTGAACATCACCGCGACTCGCGCTTCCGAATGGTACGGGCTCCACTTTCCGGAGCTGACCCAGATGCTGGAGGACAACGTCGTGCTTTGCAGACTCATCTCCGAGGTCGGGACTCGGGAGTCTTTCTCCCCCGAGAACCTCGCGGGAAGGGGGTTCACGGACAAAAAGGTAGAAGCCATCATAACTGCGAGAGACAGGTCGAAGGGCGGGACAATCTCCGATGGAGACCTGCGCAGGGTCAAGGCATTGGCCTCTCTTGCGGTTCAACTCAGCACATTGAGGGCCGGACTCAATGATTACGTAGAGTCGCAGATGAAGCGTATCTCGCCAAACGTCTCCGAAGTCGCGGGAGCGACGATCGGCGCGAGGCTGATGGCGAAGGCAGGAGGGCTTGACAGACTATCGTCAATGCCTGCGAGCACGATTCAAATTCTTGGGGCGGAGAAGGCTCTCTTCAGGTCTTTGCGCACCGGAGCGAGGCCTCCTAAGCACGGCATCCTGTTCCAGCATCAGGCCGTCCATACTGCTCCGAAGTGGCAGAGGGGGAAGATCGCCCGGACCCTGGCCAACAAGATAGCGATCGCGGCCCGGGTCGACCACTACAGAGGGTCGGAGGACCCTTCGATCAAGGCAGGCCTTGACAAGCGTCTGGAGAGCATCAAGGAGAGGTACAAGGAGCCGCCTGAGCGGAGACCCGAGCCCAGATTCCGTCAGAGAAGGGACGAGAGGCCCCCCAGGTGGAACAAGCCTAGGCGAAGATGAACTCCCTTCTGAGGGAGGACAGGAAGGGGAGGACAGCTCTTCTAACCAAGAACCTCACCCCGGGCAAAAGAGTCTACAACGAAGAACTCATCCTCAGGAATGGCGTCGAATACAGGACCTGGGACCCGTTTAGAAGTAAGCTTGCGGCGGCTATCCTCAAGGGCCTTCGCGATGACCTTGTGGGGGAGGGGAAAAAAGTGCTCTACCTCGGAGTGTCCACCGGGACCACGGCGTCGCATGTGTCTGACCTGGTGGGCCCGACCGGGCTGGTAGTCGGGGTGGAGTTTGCGCCCAGGGTCGCGCGGGAGTTCGTTGAACATGTCGCCCGGGAGAGAAAAAATGTAATCCCATTTGTCGCCGACGCCCGAGACCCCTCCAAGTATTCAGTTGCGAGGATGGATGTGGTGTATTGTGACATCGCACAGCCCGACCAAACAGAAATCGCACTGGCCAATTGCGAAAAGCTTCTAAAGAGAGGCGGGACTCTCCTCCTGGTAGTAAAGGCGAGGAGCATCGACGTCCTCAAGGACCCCAGACACGTGTTCGCCGAGGAGAAGCTGAAGCTTGAGAAGGCCGGGTTCGACGTACACGGGGTAATCGAGCTCAGTCCTTTCGAAAAGGACCACGCACTGATCTTCGCGACGAACTAGAAGGAAGTGATGAGGCTCTGCCGGAGGTTCAGCCATGTCTTCCAGCTCTTCCTCACGTACGCAGGTAGCGATTCCCCTCTAAGCATCCGGTCCTTGAAGAAGGCCCTCGTCGCCGGGTCGGACGGGTAACCAGACCCGAACTCCCCATGGACTTCCCTCAGGAGGTCGACCTCTCTGTCCCGATTCACTTTTGCGATGATTGATGCCGCAGAGACGACCGGGTAGTCCCTGTCTGCTTTGTGGACGGCAACGACGCTGCATTTGGACCCGAGGTTCCCAATGATGTCGTCTCTGAACCTCTCAGGGATGACGTCCGAGGCGTCGACTGTTACTCTGCTCGCCCCGAGCTTGTCGATTACTCGTGCAAAATGGATGGCCTCAAGGTAGTTGAGCTTTCGCAGCTTTTTCCCTGTCGTTACGACGAAGTCTATTTCATCTGGGGTAATCATGGTCCAGTGAACTCTTTCGGACACCTCCATAATCTGAGGATAGAGTCGTTCCCGTCTGGCGGAAGAAAGTTTCTTCGAATCTTTGACACCTAGCTTCTTTAGGGCCCTCGCCCCCTCTGAGTTGACGGACACTCCTGCGACGACCAATGGTCCAAGCAAACACCCCCTGCCGGCTTCGTCGACGCCACCGACAAAGGCACCATGGTTCGTCAATTGGAATACCACATCACAGGGCTTTCGGACCTCCGACCGCCTCCAATAGGACAACCCCAAGTTCCTCGACACTCGAATCCCGGTTCTCAGCCGACAGGGTCAGGATGAGCCGGGCCTTGCCCCGCAACTCGTTGAGCAAATCGTCGTCCAGTCTTTCGTGCACCACCGCAAGGATCGGCTTCCCCGAATCTATGCACCTCTTAACCGCGCGTCTGAATTCAGGGCTCACGAGCTCCATCGGACCGACTTCGTCGATGACAACTAATTCAGACGACGTTGCAGCCGCCTCCAAGCCCGCCGCGCCTATCTCTGCCAAGTCCGTAAGATTGACTCTGTACCTTCCGACTCTTGGCCCGAGCTTTGTCTCGACCGAGGCTAGCTCTCCTTTCCTCCCTGATGAAAGGTCAAGGACCTCGAATCCCATTCGAGCCCCCTTTGAACGGCGCTCGTACGTAGTACATCCGCCGACGATCACGCCGGCGCTCTTCAGGCGCATTATCACCTTCGAGACGAGTGTCGATTTTCCGACGCCAGGAGGGCCGGTCACCAGCCAGATTCCGCCCAAGTCGGGCACCTTTCCGTCGAGGAGTACATGAACGTACCACTGTTTGGATTGCTGAGATGGAATGACTTAATTTGGCCGCGGAGCCCGAGCCAGAAGCGAATTTGACGTTCGTCAAACATGTCGAGGGGAGGACAAAATTAATCGTCCCCAGGAGGAGTCTGACGGAAGACCCCCCGCCGACCTCCCCCATCTTCTTCAACCCCGCCGCATCGTTGAACCGCGACATCACTGTCGCAGTCACCACAGCCGGTGGGGGCACGACATTTTGCGACTCAATGGCCGGAGTGGGGGCTAGGGGCCTACGGGTGGGCAAAGAGGTCGATCGGATCGCAAAGGTCGCCATGGTTGACTTCAACTCCGCGGCGCTGCGCCTGGCTGAGAAAGGGGCGATCCTCAACGAAGTGAAGCGCAAATGCGAGTTTTCAAACTCGGAATCATGCTCTTACCTCTATTCGAGGTTTGGGCGAGACCAGAAGTTCGATTATGTTGACGTCGACCCCTTCGGGACTCCAGTGCGCCAGCTTCAGGCGGCGCTCAGTGCTACGGAGGACGGTGGAATCCTGTCCATCACAGCGACTGACACTGCAGTGCTCTGCGGGGCCTATCCGAAAGTGTCGGTTAGAAGATATGGAGCGTCTCCGCTCAACAATCAATTCCATCACGAAACAGCTGTCAGGATACTCATTGGGGCCCTGGCTCGCCTGGGCGGACCACTCGACACAGGCATCGAATCGTTAGTGGCACACTCGACAAGACACTACCTTAGGGTCTTCGTCAGAGTGAGGGTCGGAGCGTCGAAGGCGGATTCGGCGCTGGGTCAGTTGGGGTATGTCGTTTGGTGCAGGGCCTGCGGACATCTTTCGCAATCCCCCGAAATCCATCCCTCATGTGATGAATGCGGAGGAAGGGTCAAAACCGCTGGACCACTGTGGCTCGGCAACCTGACGGACAAAAGCTTGGCAGTCGCGTCGGAGAAGGTGGCAAAGAAGGCCGGGCTAATTGATGCGGGGGAAGTCTTGATTTCTCTGGTTGGAGTAGACGGTTATCCGCCTTGGAGTTACAGCATAGATGAGATATGTTCCCTCCTCAAGGTCCCCACCGTCGCAGAATCAGAAGTCAGAAGAAGGCTCGAGAGCTCTGGATACAGGACATTCCGGCAGCCGTTCGAACTGGCTGGGCTCAAGACTGACGCAGACTTCGGCGAGGTGAAAAGGGTAGTTCAGGATGCAGCAACAGAGTTGGAAGCCAAGAGCCTAGCTAGGTGACACGGGCTCGGCCCTCAGCTGACGAATGCCTTCGCAGTAGTAATACAGCTCGGAACTTGCGTTCCTGCTTGCCGCGGGCTTGATCACCCTGACGACGCCAAACTTCCGTCTGAATTCATCTCTTACTTCCTGAGCTTTCTCGCCCTCGAACAGTTTGAAGAAAGCGCTGCCACTCGACTTCA
>DATGVR010000078.1:0-3478 GCA_035300255.1 Nitrososphaerales archaeon | reverse complement strand
AAATAGCATTAGCTTGTCATCCTCGAGCGGGACTGTCGTCCTCGAGTCAAAATCTGAAGCACGAGCGGGGACCCAGATGGTCGGAAAGGCGGTAAAGCCGAGGAAGGACCTCCCTCTCGTGCAAGGCCTCGGGACATACGTAGGCGACATCAAACTTCCGAAGATGGTCTACGCCTTTTTCGTCAGGAGCGTCTACGCCCATGCGAGAATCAAAACTGTCGACACCACGAAGGCCCTGGCACTGCCCGGCGTGGTCTACGTCCTGACGGGAAAGGAAGAGGCGAGGCAACTCGTGTCCTGGATGTCTTTGCCTGGGCAGAGACAGCCTGAGAGACTTTCGCTCGCCAGGGATAAGGTCAGGTATGTCGGAGAGCCGGTGGCGGTCGTCGCGGCGACAAGCCTCAGCGTCGCAGAGGACGCTGCAGAGTTGGTCGAGGTAGAGTACGAGCTTCTCGACCCTGTGGTCGACGCGGAGAAGGCCTTGGAGGCTAGCTCACCCTTACTCTACGAAGACTGGAAGGACAACGTGATCTTCCACGACGTCCTCCGAAGCGAAGGGACCGAGAAGGCGTTTTCTGAGGCGGATTTCGTGTTCAGGGAGAGGCTCGTCAGCAACAGATACTCCCCAACCCCGATGGAGAACAGGGGAGTTTTGGCGTCCTACGACGATGAAGCAGAATTCCTGACCGTGTGGGCTTCCACCCAGTTCCCGCACGTGATGAGGACATTCCTTTCCCAGGTCCTAGAGTTTCCTGAGAACAAGATTCGGGTAATCGCCCCAAACGTCGGAGGCGGGTTTGGAATCAAATCTGCGATTTTCCCCGACGAAGTGAGCGTAGTGATCCTGTCCATGAAGCTTGGGAGACCTGTCAAGTGGGTAGAGGAGAGACACGAGCACCTCCTTGTCGCAGGGCACGAACGACAGCAGGTCCACTACGTTGAGTGCGCAGTAAGAAAAGACGGGACGCTCCTTGGGGTCAAGGACAGGATAATCGCTGATTTCGGAGCCTCAGGAATGTTCTGGACAGAGGTCCAGCCGGCGATGCTAAGCGCCGCTGCCATTCCAGGGCCGTACCGATTGCGAAACTACGACTTCGACCTCTGGTGTGTGTCGACCAACAAGGCCCCGTGCGGGCCTCACAGGGGCTTCGGCCGTCCAGTGGCCGCCTACGTGATCGAGCGGATGATGGACATCATTGCTAGGAAACTGAAGCTTTCTCCAGTCGAAATCAGGCTCAAGAACTTAATCGACCCGAGCGAAATGCCCTGGACCACGCCTGTGGGTGTTTTCTACGATTCAGGGAACTACAGACAGGTGCTGGAGCGGACGCTCTCATTGGCTGACTACGACGGGCTTCGGAGGGACCAGTCGAGGCAGAAGAAACGGGGGAAGCTGATTGGACTAGGTCTCGCTACCTACGTCGAATACACCGCGCCCGGCTCCTCTCGCTTGCAGGGCCCCCTTGGCTGGGCCGTAGGAGGATGGGAGTCATGCCACCTGATGGTTGACCCCACCGGGAAGGTCACCGCCCAACTTGGAACGGCGAGTCAGGGACAAGCACACGAAACCATCTTCGCCCAGGTGATATCCGACGCCCTGGGAGCGAGTTTTGAGGACGTCTACGTCAGTGAGGGCGACACACAGAGCGCGCCATACGGCTGGGGGGCCTGGGCAAGCAGGTCCACTGTCGCGAGCGGCGGAGCCTGCATCAAGGCCTCGCGAAAGATGAGGGACAAGATTTTTCACATCTCTGCGCACCTGCTCGAAGAAGCTCCCGAGGACTTGGAAATGACTGACAGCGTGATCTCGTCCAAGAAGAGCGGGAAGACGCTGACGCTGCAACGGGTGGCGGATGTCGCCCTCCGTTTTTCTGGGCAGCTTCCGGAGGGGATGGAGCCAGGGCTCGACGTAGTCTCTTACTATGAACCCGAAAGTCCGACGACGTGTAGCTACGCCACTCACCTTGCGATGGTGGAAGTCGACCCCGAGACAGGCTCCCTGAAGCTGCTGAAGTACTTCATAGTCGACGATGCCGGCGTACTGGTAAATCCCCTCACGGTCGAAGGCCAGGTCCACGGAGCACTGGCACATGGCATCGGAGGGGCACTCTTGGAGGACCTTGTCTACAGCGACGACGGGCAGTTGTTGTCATCCACGTTCGTCGACTACCTGCTCCCTACTGCCGAAATCATGCCCGAGGTGATTCAAGACTTCGTCGAGACCCCATCGTTGAATCTCGGAGGTTTCAAAGGGATGGGCGAAGGGGCAGCAATCCCGACTGCCGCCGCTCTCACAAACGCCATTGATGACGCGCTTTCGGACAACCACGTCAAGTTCCTTGAGCTCCCGATAACCCCCGAGAAGGTGTACAAACTGTTGAAGGGGGACACAATAAAAGTCGCTCAGTAAAGAAAAGTCAGCACAGACCATCAGCCGTTACTCGGTCGTTCGTCTTCTTTCTCCTTAATATCGTCCGTCTCTCTATCCTCTTCTTCGACTTCCGCTTCCTCCTCAAGGTCTTCGTCTTCTTCGTCCGCGGGCACTACATCGGGCGAAGCCTCCGTTTCGCGTTCCTGCTCCACCGCTTCGTCACTTCCCTCCTTATCACTGCTCATGGGCATTGAGTCATTTCAATGCGGACATTATATCTCTTGAATGGAAGGAATGGTTGCTTCAAGGCCCGCTTCTGAGCGAGGCCGCAACGTCCACAACTCTTAAGCTACGAGGAATCCATGGGAAAGCCTGTCGTCCTCCGAAACGAGTATGTCGGAGACTGCGGTAAGATAAGCTGTCCCTGTGACCTCTGGGATTATGGCCCTGTGACCGTCCACCTTCGTGAGGTCGGCTATTCTTCCGACGAACTTGGAGCCGATTATGCTTTCGTTGATGAATCTCTCTCCTCTTTTCAATCTCCCATTCGAGTTTAGAATCGCCATCCTTCCGCAAGTTCCCGTGCCGCAGGGTGACCTATCGAAAAGGTCATTGTCTGCGATCATGATGTTCTTTGCATGTCTAGGTCCGAGATCTTGGACGATTGATACACCCGAAATTCCATTGATTTTTGCTCCTTTGATTGGATGGCGAACAAGTCTCCCAATTTCTCTTAGCAACAGCCTCCCTGCGGCGAGCAACTCCCCAAGGCTACTCGGGTCAAGTTCGAGTCTCAAGTCTGAAGCATCCACGTAGGCGAAGTTGTTGCCTCCAAATGAAAATGAAACAGGAATCTTCCCAAGGGATGGGATATCGACGACTCTGTCGGTGATTTTGAATGAGGGAACGTTTCTGACGGTCACAGACTTGACTCTTCCGCCGGAAACGGATGACTTCGAGTGGACAAGCCCTGCCGGAGTATCAAACACAAGTCCCTTCCTTGCTTTCTCCGCATCAACATAACCCAGTTCAACGAGGGTAGTTACCAATCCGATGGTCCCGTGAATGCACATGTCGACGTACCCGCTAAAATCGCCGAAAATCACT
>DATGVR010000077.1:0-3230 GCA_035300255.1 Nitrososphaerales archaeon | reverse complement strand
GGGAATTCTTTGAGCAGGGTGGCGGAAGTCAAGACACGGATCTCCTCTGTTGAGCTTTTGGCGACGCTGAAGAAGAGCTACAGCTACCGGGAGTTATCGGCAGTCCTGGGACTATCAGCTCCGATCCTCAGCAGGTACGTCCGCGGTCACGTCCTTCCGAGTGCCGCCCGATCAGAGAAATTCATCGCCACATTCAGAGAAAAGTTGCTCAGGAAGATGATTATGGACGAAGTTAGAGTAAGCCAGGACGGTTCGTACAACATCAGCAGCGTGGTTTCGAACGTGGGACTTCTGAGGCAGATCGCCAAAGTCGTCTTCAGCGAGTTCGGGCTCGTCGGCGTCGACAGGGTTGTAACTATGGAGGTCGACGGAGTTCCATTGGCCGCCGAAGTGGCCGGAGAGTTCAACGTCAACCTCGCGGTGGTGCGAGCAGAGAGAGACCTGGGGGTCGAGGAATTCATCGAGCAGAAGGCCGTGTATTCTCCTTCCACTGTGAAGTATCTGTATCTATCGAAGACAGCGATCAAAAAGGGGGAGCACGTCCTGATAGTCGACGACTTGGTAAGGTCGGGCACCACCATCGAGGCCTTGGCCAGGATCGCCGAAAGGGCGAAGGCCAGGATTGTGGGGGTCTTCGCCATTGCTTCTGTCGACCAGTCAATGCCCAAGCTAAGGAGCAGGCTCGGGTTGACCTGCCCCATTGAGTCTCTTGTGACCCTCGAACAGAAGCAGAGGCGCTTCAGCTACTAGGCGACGAAGAATGACTCCGATTCTGCTAGACGCCGAATATGTCGCGAAAGTCATCCCCCCTAGAAGGAAAGACTCCCACAAGCGGATGAACGGGACGGTCTGCGTAGTTGGGGGGAGCAGGCTGTATCATGGGGCTCCCTTCCTATGCGCAATGGGCGCGATGAGGTCGGGGGTCGACTTGGTGTTTCTCGCGGTCCCAGCGTCAATTGCCACTCCGATTAGGGCGCTTTCCCCAGATTTCATCGTCGTCCCCCTTCCTGACTCTAAACTCACACGTGGTAACGTCTCCAAACTCATGTCATGGGTACCCCACGTGGACACTTTCGCCATCGGACCTGGCCTCGGCCCGCAAAAGCCCGAATCTCTCGCGCAGGCCTTGAACGAGATGAAGGGAGAAGGGAGGTCTATCGTCGTAGATGCCGACGCCCTCCGTCCGCAAGTCCTTCCATCAATCAGGAAGACCAAGACCGTAGTGACGCCCCATGCAAGGGAATTCGAGAGGCTCTTCGGCCAGTCCCTCCCTGACGAGCTTGAAGCGAGGACCAAGGTCGTTTCGGACTGGGCAGGGAAGTCAGGACTGACAGTCTTGGTGAAGGGTCCAGTCGATATCATCTCCGACGGGGAAAGGGTCGCTCACAATGAAACTCATTCTCCCGCCATGACGGTAGGTGGGACCGGGGACGTGCTCACAGGGATTACCGCCGGGCTGCTCGCCAAGAAGGTCCAACCCTTCGAGGCGGCCTGCGCCGCGGCATTCATCAACGGCTTAGCCGGATTGGAGGCCTCAAAGGAGTTCGGGTTGCACATCACGGCCTCAGATGTTGCAAACAAGATTGCAAACGTGATGAAAAAGTTCGATAGGCTGTCATGAAGCGAAGGAGGCCGGGCCTACAGGGAAAGTGGGCCAATGTTGTAAATTCGCTGCAGGAGATTGTGCCTTCCTACGAAAGAGCGTCCAGCAGAATTTCACTCTTCGGAGACAAACGGATGCGTCTCGAGGCGGTATCTTTCGCGGCTAGACGCGGAGCGCTCGTGCTCGACCTTGGTGCAGGCCCTGGGACGATGTCGCGGCTCGTTGTCGCCGCAGGCGGCGAACCTGTTCTCCTCGACGCCTCGCAAATCATGCTGAAGGCATCTGGATTCCTAAACAAAGTGTCCGGTGTGTTTGAGTGTCTCCCATTCATAGATGGAGTCTTCGACGGAGCCGTGGCAGGCTTCGCTCTTCGGGACGCCCACGACCTGATGACTGCTCTGGGGGAGCTATCCAGGGTTCTGAAGGGTGGGGGACGATTCGGTCTGTGCGACCTCGGGAAGCCGAACGATCCTTTGAGTGCGATCGGGATCGCTTTCTATCTGCGCGTGGTCCCCAGTCTCGTTGGGCTTGCATCGGCCGGGAGGTCAGGGCTCCGTTACGGTTCGCTTTTCGACACCTACGTGTTGACCCTCCATAATTCTGAGCTCCAGTCCCTTCTCGCTCGCTATCTAGGGGAGGCGTCTACACATGAAACGCAAATGGGTGGGGCGATAGTCGTCCGATGTGTCAAAAGGTCCTAGACCTTCCTTGCAAGGGCGTCGATTAATTCGTCGACTTTCGTCACGGGAATCCTGCACCCTGCTGCTTTCCTGTGGCCTCCTCCGCTCCCGCCCATGCTCGCCGAGATCTTGGCCACGGTCCTCCCAAGATGTATTTTGCATTCAGAGGTTCCTCGGAGGCTGACCTCGTACCAGCCCGTCTTCTTCTCCTTCATCGCCACTCCGACTGGTACATCGAACGCCCCGATGAGAAGCTTCGCGATGTTCCCGGTCGAATACTGGCCAGTGACCATGTAGGCCACGCGTCCCTTCTTGGTCCCGTGCGTCTTGACAAACTCTCCAAGTTGAGCGACTTTCTCGAGCTCTTTGACAGCCGCTTGAGGGACCCCTGGAATTTCATGAGGGTGCATCATCTTGGAGAGCTCCTTCACCACCATCTCGGGGAACCCTTCCTTCCCCTCCATTTCTCCAAGCGCGTATGAGAGCATTGACGCCTCCAGTAGGACGAACTGCCGGTCCGAGTGTTCCATCATCTTCTTCGCCATAGGAGAATCGTCCATGTAATCAGTCACGGCACCGAAAAGGGCGATCAGTCGAGCTCGTTCCGGTAGTTTGTCTTTGAACTTCTTGTATGTTAGCATGCTTGCGCACTCTTTTGTATCGTGCACCAACTCCACTCCTGCCTTCCTCAATTTCCTCTTCGCTCCCTCCGACATGAAGTGGTGGTCGATGTACGTAACCTTGGCGTTTGAAGCCAACCTCTCCATCTGTTCAAGGAACTCAGGAAAGTCAGCGCTATCTGCGCCGAGATCGCTCAACACTACGCGTTCTGCATCGTCGGGGATCCGGCTGAGGTTCTTGACCAAGTCATCGTAGTCCGAGAGGATGAGCTCGCCCCCGGTGGCGGCCACCGAAAGAGATGCTGCCCCCAGACCGTCGACGTCCTT
>DATGVR010000076.1:0-3717 GCA_035300255.1 Nitrososphaerales archaeon | reverse complement strand
GTGATCGGTTCGAACTTCTGCGACGTCGGGTTCGAGATTGAGGAGAGGACGGGGCGGATAGTCGCCCTCTCCGCGACTGACAACCTGATCAAAGGGGCGGCCGGCAATGCCGTGCAGTCGATGAACCTGATGTTCGGCTTCGACGAGAAGGAGGGGATTGCGATGGCGCCCCTGCATCCGGTGTAACAGACATGAGGGTCGTGGTGAAGATTGGAGGGAGTCTGATGAAAGATAGGATCCCGGAGGCGCTCATCAACGACGTAGTCTCGCTATCACCAACTAACCAGCTCGTACTCGTCCACGGAGGAGGAGACGTCGTCACCGAGATGGCGACTCGCTTGGGAAAAGAGCAGCGTTTCGTCGTGTCTCCAGAAGGAGTCAGGAGCAGATACACTGACAAAGAAACCGCAGAAATCTACCAGATGGTGATGAGCGGCCTGCTCGCAAAGAGACTTGTCTTGGCTCTCGGTAAGGCAGGAGTGAGGGGCATCTCACTGTCGGGCGCAGACGGCCGACTGATGCAAGCAAAGCGGAAGACGAGGCTTGTGATCGTCGATGAGCGCGGAAGAAAGGTGGCCATCGACGGAGGATACACAGGAAGGGTCAAAGAGGTCAACTCTTCACTGATCGACCTACTGCTTTCCCATGGGTACCTGCCTGTTGTCTCGCCCGTCGCGACAAGCGAGGCCGGGGAGCCGCTGAACGTCGACGGAGACAGGGCTGCCTCTTCAGTGGCCGTTGGTTCAAGTGCTGATGCCGTGGTGTTCCTGACCAACGTGGAAGGCCTGAAGCTTGACGGAGGCCTTGTGAGCCACATGACCCCAGCGGAGGCTACGTCCCAGCTCAGCAAAGTCGGATTCGGGATGCAGAAGAAGGTCATGGCCGCAGTAGAAGCAGTGCAGGGCGGAGTCAAAGAAGCGATAATTTGCTCAGGGACAAGGAGCAGCCCATTGACCAAAGCGCTCGCGCACAATACCTGCACGGTGATAGCCAATTGAATTCCATCGAAGAGCTCGAGGAGGCTTTCGGAGCGCCCGCGTTCAAAAAGTTCCCCCTCACCATCGTCCGCGGCAAGGGGTCAGTCGTCTGGGACGACACAGGCAAAGAATACCTCGACTTCATGACCGGAATCGGTGTGGCCCTCGTCGGGCACGCCAACGACTCGGTGGTCAGGGCAATCAGCGAACAGGCGGCAAGGCTGATCACATGCCACGGCTCCTTTTACAACGATGCCCGGGCCGGCTTCATGGAGAAGCTTGTCGCTGTGGCTCCAAAGGGCCTCGGCAAAGTACTCCTAGCCAACAGCGGGACCGAATCGGTCGAAGCAGCAATCAAGCTGGCGAAGCGTCACACAGCCAGAAAGAAAATCATCTCGATGAAGGGTGCTTTCCACGGCAAGACCTACGGATCCCTGTCCGCCACCTGGAACAAAAAATACAGAGACCCCTTCGCTCCTCTGCTCGAAGGCTTCGAATTCGCAGAATACGGGGACCAGCAGTCCCTCACCCAGCTCGTCGACGAAGACACGGCAGCGGTTCTGGCCGAACCCATTCAGGGGGAGAGCGGGATAATCGTCCCTCCGCCGGACTACTTCAGGCAAGTCAGGGAAATCTGCGACAAAAAAGGTGCCCTGATGGTCCTCGATGAGATTCAGACGGGCCTCGGCAGGACCGGGAAGATGTGGGCATCAGAGCACTGGGGAGTGGTCCCAGACATAATGACCGTGTCCAAGGGCCTTGGGGGTGGGATTCCAATAGGCGCCGCGATTGCCAAAGACGAAGTGGCGAATAGCCTCAAGGGCGGGGAGCACACAAGCACCTTCGCAGGCAACCCCCTATCCTGCGCCGCCGGATCCGCCGTACTCGACTTCATTACAAAGAACGACCTCCCAGGGAAGGCCAGGGAGAAGGGGGAGAAGATGAAGGCCGGCCTTTCCAGAATCGCATCAGGCCACAAGCTGGTCAAAGAGGTGCGAGGCCTCGGGCTGATGCTGGCGATGCAGACGCGGGTTGACATTCACTCGCAGTTGCTGTCAGCCCTGAAGGCGGGAGTTATCTTCGCATATTCCGGAAGAGACACCTTCCGGTTCCTGCCGGCGCTTGTCATCGAAGAGAGCCAAATATCGAAGGGCCTGGAGGTACTGGAGCGAGTAATAGGTGAAGAGGAAGCAAGCAGATTCTGACAGGATCGACGAACTGATCATCGGAATCCTCAAAGAGAATTCTAGGGTATCGAACACCGGCATCGCGACCAAACTGATTCTGTCTGAGTCCGCCGTGAGGAGGAGGATCGAGAACCTGAAATCAAACGGGAGGATTCGGAAGTTCACGGTCGAAGTGTCAGACCGCGGAATGAGCAGTGCGATTACCTGGGTCTCGGTCAACCCCTCCGTCCCAACGAAGCAGGTGAGCGAGAAGATGAGGAGTGTAAAGGGGGTCGAGGTCGTCTACGAGACTGCTGGTCAGTTCGACGTGGCCGCGATCATCACTGGTGCGAACATAACCGATGTCAACAAGACAATCGAAGGAATTCGGCGAATAGAAGGGGTGATTAGCACCAATACCACCATGGTTTTGCGCACAATTCGGTGATTTCGGCCGATAATCGTTATATCAAAACAGGCTAGCAGGCTTAGCGAGGAATCGAGCGCAGTGAACTGTCTAGAATGCGATGCCCAGGTCGCAATCCCTTCGGACGCCATCCAAGGCGAAATAATCTCCTGCAAGGAATGCGGGACGTCCTTCGAGCTGGTGAGGGTGCAGTCCGGTGCTCTCTTCTCTCTCCGGCCAGCAGAGCTGGAGGAAGAAGACTGGGGCGAGTGAGCAGACGCAGTCGTTTTCCCTTCTTTACGATACGATTCGCTGGGAAGAGAAGGCAATCGTAGGCGCTGCTGAAAAACGAGATGTCCGCGCTAATCTTGTAGACTCCAAGGATCTCTCCATCGACGTCGTCTCCGAAAAGCGCCCCCTCGACGACGCCGTCGTCCTCCAACGATGCGTGAGCTACTTCCGTAACATCCACTCGACGGCGGCCCTCGAAGCAGCTGGACATACTGTAATCAACTCCTTTGCCTGCGCCTGGGTCTGCGGCAACAAACTCTTCGGCACTCTCGAACTGGTCAAGCACAAAGTCCCGACACCGCGAACGGTCCTGTCCATGGCCGAGGACTCGGCTCTCCGCTCCGCCGAGGAAATGGGTTACCCCGTCGTGGTGAAGCCTGTCGTCGGGAGTTGGGGCAGACTTTCAGCCCTCCTGAAAGACGGGGACGCAGCCAGGGCCGTGATCGAGGACAGGGAGCATATGTTCCCCCTGTACCAGATCTATTACCTTCAGGAATTCGTGAAGAGGCCCCCGCGAGACATACGCTCATTCGTGATTGGCGAGAAGACGGTCGCGGCAATCTACAGGTATTCGGGCGGGTCCGAGTGGAGGACAAACACAGCGCGAGGCGGGCGGGCTGAGGCTTGCAAGATCACCCCGGAGCTCGACGAGCTTTCTCTGCGCGCGGCCAAGGCAGTCGGCGGAGAGGTTGTCGGGGTTGACCTGATGGAGGGGGAGGATGGGTTACTGGTCCACGAAGTGAATAACACCACAGAGTTCAAGAACACCGTTCCAGCGACTGGGGTTGACATCCCCGGAATGATCATTGACTATCTGATTTCAGTCCAGAAAAAATGAGCGGCGTTCTGGGAGGGCCTGTCAGGCTTCTACTCGACT
>DATGVR010000075.1:0-6400 GCA_035300255.1 Nitrososphaerales archaeon | reverse complement strand
GAAATACCAGCCGATGCTGGGCCTGCATGGGCACATTCACGAGTCCCGGGGGATTGTAAAGATTGGAAGGACGCTGTGCGCCAACCCTGGGAGCGAATACGGAGAAGGAATCCTCCGGGGCTTTCTCTGCGAAATCGATGGCGAGAAGATAAAATCGTATCTTCTGACTTCGGGATGAATCGGTCAGTCATCTCAGAGTCGGCTCGACCTTCTCGATCCAGTGCCTTGCAATCTGCTCCCGCGTGGCAATCCACACGTCGTCGAAGCCTCCGATGTATTCGAGGAACCTTCGGAGCGCCACAATTCTCCCAGGCCTGCCGATGATCCTGTTGTGGAGCCCGACGGACATCATCTTGGACGACGAAGCCGCTTCTTCGTGGAGGACGTCGAAGGAGTCCTTGAGATATACAAGGAAGTCGTTCGAATTGGCGAACCGGTGCATGGGCGCCATGAAATGGAAATCGTTGGCGTCAGCGGCGTACGGGAGAATCAGGATGCCGTTGCCGTCATGTCTGTACGGCCGGTCGTCGTTGTAAGCGTCGGAATCGTAAATGAAATTCCCCATCTCCTCGAGGATCTTCAGAGTATTCACACTCGGTTCCCTGGCGTAGAATCCGACCGGCTTCTTGCCCGTCAGCTCTTCTATGACCTGCACCGACCGCTTGATTGCCTTCTTCTCCTGGGCCAAAGTGTACCTGTAGTGCTCGGTCCATCGTAGTCCGTGGTCGCATACCTCGTGCCCCCCCTCGACTATCGCCTTCGCGGCCTGGGGATTCCCCTGGAGGGCCTCGGCAGTTGCAAAGAAGGTCGCCTTTGCCCCGTACTTCGCGAAAGTGTCCAGGACTCTCCAGATGGCCACCCTGGAGCCATACTCATAGGCGCTCTCATTCCCCACGTCCCTCGTGCGGATATCCACCGGGAGGAACTCGCCGACGCCTTCGACCATCCTATCAACCGGGTACGAATGCTCTGAGCCCTCTTCGTAGTTGATTACTATGGAAACTGCGAGCCGCTTCCCCCCGGGCCAGAGGAAGTCGGGAGGGCTGCGGCCGTAACCTATCATGTCCCTCTTCGGTGCTTTCATCTTGCCGCGACCTAGCTCTGAGCGATGATAAGACTTGCGAGGGCAGGCCCTATTCTGGAGGTATCTCTTTCAGCGCCATCGACACGTCGAGGCCTTGCCTCTTGTGATACCATTTGCTGGCGTAGAATATCGCGAAGCCCAGGATGAGGGTTACGCCAACTACTTCTGCAGTGACGTTGACTGGGACTGAATTCACCACTGTGCTTGTGAAGGCGACGTAGCCGACGACGGCGAAGCCGATTGTGGTTATGAGACCCACGACCGTTAGGAGCGGTAATCCGCCGATCTTCTTACCCATCCAGCCGGGGGCACTCGCAAAGAGGTCCTTCTTCACGAACGGGAATATTGTCAGGGCGAGACCGGGGATGGTGTAGGAGATCCCCCAGAGGACGGTCCCCATCGAGAAGTACGACGAGTATCCGAGTATGGAGTACAAGTATTCGCCGATGATTCCGATGACCATGGTAGCCAGCACGGCGACCCAGGCAGTGTGGAACCTCGCGCTGACGTCTGCGAACTTCGACGGGATGACCCTGTCAAAGGACCAGGCGAAGAGATACTTTGAAGGGATCCAGAAGTATGCGAATACCGGGCCCAGGGACCCGATTATGTAGGTGAAGAACATGAGATCTATCAACAGTGTGTTGGGATAGGCAGCGACGGCCAGGAACAGGGGCTGGGTCGGCTGATAGGGCAGGGGATAACTCGGCACGCCGGTAGACGAGCCGCCGTTTGCCCAGCCGTGCCCCACGGTGGTGATCCAGTTGAATCCAACGGTGTTTATCGTCAGAGTCGATGTGAGTATCCAATAGGCAAGGCCGAGGAGAAGCGACAGGAAGAGGGCGATCGGCAGAGATTTCTTGATGTTCCTGATCTCCCCAGCGAACGCGTTGGCGTAGTTCCCACCGAACAGAAAGAGAAAGGCCAGAGGCAACGCGGCGATGATGCCCGTAAATCCTACGGCCTGCGTGAATGGGGCGTTGGACGACGCGGCGCTCTGAAGACCAGCGTACGTGTAATTCGCTTGCCCCTGGGAGATAAGACTGTTCCAGTTGCTTTGGAAGGTGGCGTTGCTGGTGGTAGACAGTATGTACCACATGATTATCATGCCAACGATGGCGAATACCCACGTAGTGTAGAGGAATGCTTTGATCAACTTGGAGCCGAAAATCGTGAACGCGGCCACTACCAGTGTCAAAAGTATCATCACTTCCAACGTTCCCTGTGGCCCGCCCAGGAAGGTCCCGAGACTGTTCAGGGATGAAGAGGGCCCTCCGAGCAATCCGGCGACGGAGACGATTGATGACACCGCGAAGGCCAGCGGGCCTGTCCCCGCCCCGATGAACGCAGACAGGAAAACGATCAGGACATAGACCATCCCCCAGGTAAATCCGATGGAGGGGTGCAGGATTCGTCCCACCCAGACGTAGTCGTTCCCCGTCCTCGGCATGATCACCCCGATTGCCCAGTAAGTGAGCATCAGGAACGCAAACGGGACGGCCGCTAGGAGGAGAGAACCGGTTAGGTCAGCCCCTAGCGTGTTTCCGTAGAACCACGCAAACTGCGTGATTGTGAAAACCAGTGCGAAGACGAAGACCGAAGCAAAGAGGAGGGTGTCCAGGGCCCCGTACTCCCTGACCAGACCGGTGGCGTCTCTGACGAATTGCTTCGTCTGCAAATCGGCTTACCGCAGGAGATAATCTAGATTATATGAGCTTAACGTGCCGTTCGGCGTACATGAGACGAATTGGGGGCCCCATGAGAGTTACCGGACCAAGGCCAAGGCCCTGACCGGGCTCGCAGACCCGTCCACCAGCGGAAGGGGAGCACCCACGAATATGAAATCCTTCCCCTTCACTTTGTCGAGGTTGGTCAGGTTCTCAAAGATGGCTATCCCCCTTGAGAGGAGGACCTTGTGTGAGGGGAGGGGGGCGTAGTCGGGGCTAGGAGAATCCAGACCTACTGCGTTGACCCCTAGTCCGACGATTTCCTCGCTGGCAGGAACGCTCAGTTCGGGGTACTCCAGCCATTGTGGAGTGCCAGCCTTCGCCGACCATCCCATCTCCAGAAGAAGAATCCAACCTCGGCCAACTTTCCCCTCGAGTCCGGCCTTCTTCAGTCTAGAAGTCACGTCGTCCTTCGTGATTGAAGATTTCGGCTGCTTGCTCGTCAGATCCAGGACCGCTCCTCTGGCGATGTAGGTGCTCAGGGGAACCTTGTCAACGAGCGGAGCGCCAGATATGACATGGCCGGGAGAGTCCACGTGGGTCCCTGAGTGCTCGACGAACATCCAAAGGTAGGAGAGCCAGCCGGTGTCGTCCAGCGTGGTCATCGTGGCCTTCAGTGGCATCGGGTAACCTGGGAAGACAGGAGTCCCCTGGCTTTTGATTGGGACCGAGAGGTCGATAATTTCCTTGAAGGGGAGCCCGGGGTCCAACTGCGAACGAGTGAGCGTGCTCTGAGTTTAAGGGTTGCTCGGAGGGCTAGGTAGCTTGAGTCGAGACTCCTACTGTAGACGGTTGGGGACGCCCGGGGAGGAACCTGAACATCAACGCAAGGCACACAATAGTTCCCGCGAAACTGGCGATGATGGGAGCCTCGTATCCCAGGCCCTGGTAGAGGAACCCTCCGATGATCGGCGCCGGGAAGGCCACCAGCCCCCTGAACGCTGCAATCTTGCCCCCGACGCTCCCCCGTTCCCCTGGTGCAGAGTGGGTCATCGCCAGGGATTGGACCCCTGGGACCCATGTCGTGACCGAGACGCCAAAGACGACGGAGAACACAGCGAATTCGGGGAGAGACTTGGACAGCGCCCACCCTGCCATGAGCAGGGTCCCCAGCGCCTCTGAGAGGATAATGGTCTTCTTGGCCCCGAGCCATATCAGAATCCTGGTGGCAGGATATTGCGAAACGAGGATTGCGATGTTCAATATCGACACGAGCAACCCGATGTCTGCGTTGGAGAAGCCGAACTGATACTTTGCCATGGCGTAAATAATGGACGTGGAAATCCCGAATGCGAAGGCGTCCATGGCCAGGGCCCCGTAGTAACCAGCCGACGCCTTGGGGAGCCTGAGGGCCTCCCTGAGTGAGAAGCTCCGGCCTTGAGCTGAATCAGTGATCATCGTGTGTTTTGTTTCTGAGAGCTCCCTCCAGTAGAGGTAGAGGTCCACGCCCTCCAAGAGAGCGGCTGCCGCGAAGATTGCAACATAACCATAATTGTCTGATATAGCCCCGGCAAGGTAGGGTGAGATTATCCCCGGAATCGTGCTTAGGAAGAAGACCAAACTGTAGGCGACGTTCATGCGCTTTGGATTCAGGTCTACCGATTCGGCCACCAAGGCCTGGGAGGCCGGACTGCCGAGAATCGACACCCCGAAGAGGATGAAAGCAAGGAACATCAGAAATCCGTTCGCGGTCAACGCAGCGCCGACGAAGCTTAGCATTGACAGAATGGTGGCTGCGCTGCCCAGCAGGATGGACTGCTTCCTGCTGTGTACATCGGAGTAGTGCCCGGCAATCGGCTGAACAATGGTCGCTGCGACTCCTGAGAACCTGTTGCCCAGGGCCTGGAGTATTCCCACGATGAACACTCCAAAACCCAAGCTCAATGGGAAAAGCTGCAGGACGAGATTGAGCATTCCAATGTAGATCCCGGAGATGAGGCCGGTTATCGCGATGATTCTGATGTTGCGGTTCAGGAAGAGGGTACGTGAGAGGCCGATTATGCCGGGTGTTTCAGCTTCCATGCCAAGTCACCCGATTCTTGCCGCTTAAATTGAATCATGCAATCATCATTTCTCTCCCCCAGAGAAGGCGTTGGGATTTGTTAAGGGGCGGTTCTGATTGATGAGTTAACCGAGCCGTATGGTGAAATCATCACGTGGTTAGCCGTGATTCCACATTAAATAGCGCGAGACATTCCAAGCCGTCCGCCGGATGGACCTCCCAACACATTTTGCGTTCGGCATTGCAGTTGGCCTTGTCTTCTTCGGAAGTCCCGCAGCCGCGCTCCTAATCGGACTGGGGACCTTACTCCCCGACTTGGACAGGGAATATTGGTACGTCAGGCCCAAGAAGTTCGTCGACGAAGCGAAGGAGTACGCTGACGAACAGGTTCACAGGGCGAGGTTCCACAACGTCTTCATGTTCCCTTTCGCCTACCTGCTGAACCCGTTTCTAGGACTCGGAATCTTCCTGCACATGCTTCAAGATTCCTTCACCACGGCGAAAGACCGAGGAGTAGAGTGGTTCTACCCTCTGACCAGGCTCGTCAGACGAGGCATTACCGACCCCGCAGGGAACGCCACGCCCCTTGACCCTAAGGAGCAGGTCTACTTCTATCAGGAGGACCCGAAGGGCCTTATCAACAGCGCAGACCCCGACCTAAGGGAGACAGGACCGGACCCCGTGCCCTGGCGAAGGGTCTACGGTTTTGCCCAGAACAAGCATATTCTTGACAGAGGTTTTCTGTTCGGCTCCGCCGCAGTCCTTCTTGTGTGGATAATCCGTCCTCTGAATCCCACCAACTTCGTCTCGCTGGTCATGGCGCTCGGAACGAACTGGCTCTGGCTGGGCTACTTGGCGGTCGGTATTCTCTACTCGGCAGGCGAAACAGACCGCAGGGACTTGCCAGCCAGACTGCCGCAGCTGAAGCCCCTTGCCTGGCCCCTTCTCGGCTCTGGCGTCGCCTTGCTGGCTTTGTGGGGGACGCTATACGAGCCAGAGATACTCCTGAACGTGGAATCAATCTTCTCAGACCCAGTGCTCGTCTTCATCACCGCAATCGTGGTGGGCCTTGCGGTGTTGCTGACGGTGCTCTGGCAGGTCCGGAACGACAAGAAGAACAATAGGCCGACCATAGTGTAGAGTCCAAAGAACGCGTTCGGAATTGAATCTCGACAACGCGTTTACGAGCAATACCATGTTGTACAGAACGTTCAATAGACTCTATAGCTCGCAGGCGACGTCGGGCAAACAGATTGTCGGACAAACGTGAAGAATCTCCTTCAGAAAAGTTTGCGGAATTGTTCCTCGTCGCTGCGGAGCAAAGTCGTCGAAACAAGCAAACTCCTAAGAGGAAACCTTGAGCCCTGGATATCTAGCTGACGAGGACAGGTCGAGGTTACATGGTCGACCTGGTTGAGTTCGGGTTACATGTAGCGGTCGTACTGCTGACCTTCGGAGCGGCAATATTCGCATACCTCATGTCGAGAGAAGTCGGTCGTTTTCGAGCCTGGACACTGATGATTGTCGGGTTCCTCTTTCTAACGGAAAGAAGCTTCGTGTTACTTCTAAAGCAGCTAGGGGTAGACA
>DATGVR010000074.1:0-2990 GCA_035300255.1 Nitrososphaerales archaeon | reverse complement strand
TGACTTCTAGAACCGCGCCCAGCTCCCCATGTTTCGAATTTTGCGGAGCGTTAGCGGTAACCATTTGCTCCTCTCTCCTCACCCTCAGCACGCCTCTTAAAGCCGAATGAGAGGAGGCGTCAGCACCGTTGGTCTATCTCTCGGTCATCACCGGTCTCGTGACCGCACTCAGCTGGGGGACCGCTGACTACATGTCCAGGGCTCAGTCGGAGAGGATAGGATACTACAAGGCGATCATCTATTCGATGCTGGTGACGCTCATCGTTCTGGTCCCCGTGACGCCGCTGGTCAGCCCACACCTCGTCGCTCCGGTCCTCCCGCTGCTGGCGCTCGTCATCGCGGGCTTCCTGAACTTCATCGGGTTCACCTTCCTGTACCGTGCCTTCCATACCGGCGTGGTGTCCGTGGTTGCGCCGGTGGCCTACACCTACCCCGCGGTGACTACTGTGCTTTCCATAGTCGTCCTCAAGACCTTCCTTTCGACAGTGCAAACCGTCGCGATAGCAGGAATCATACTCGGTGTGAGCCTTTCTTCGACAAGGTTTTCTGAGCTCCGGCAGTTGCTGTCCGGGAAGGGAGCGCCCAATCTCACGGCCGGTTTCATGCCGGCGGCGACTGCCTCGCTCCTGTTCGGCACGGTCTACATCGGGGTCGGTTACGCGGCCCCGATCGTTAGCGTCGTCATTCCTGTCACGGTCCTGAGAATCGTGGGGATCTCGTTGGGAGTTATTCTGGCCCCCGTCCTCGGGCAGGATGCAAGCCTCTCGAAAGCCGTCTTCTCCAAAGGGATTGTCGTCATGGGCGTTCTCGAGGCCGCTGGCTTCCTGTCTCTCACTTACGGCATCTCCGTTCCAGGCGGCTCCCTCCCCGTGGTGACGGCCACCTCAGGGATGGGGGGAGCGGTGGCGGCCAGCTATGGCCTCGTGTTCCTTAAGGAGCGGCTCGAGCCAAATCAGTTGGTCGGGGTAGTCCTTTCCATCCTGGGGGTCTTTACGCTCCTATACTTGGGGGGCTAGGCCGTTTCACCCAACGCGTCGAATGTTATCCCGGCGGAGGCGCAATGAACCCATGCACGGCAAATGGCACCCAACCCATCACGATGGATGTCTCGTCACATCTTTGGTTCTGATTATTCGCCTAGATTCGTGCCTGACATGCTCATCCTCTAACCAGCTGGAAATCTGTCCGGCTAACTCCTCTAAAGCCACCCACACTCTCCGTGATCACAGCTTCATCCTCGGAGATGCGGGCTGTAGGAATCTCAACTTGGAAAGTTCCACCCATTTCCAGGTGACAAGACGACATTTACGCCAGTTGACTTTCGCAGGGTCGGTAGAAGCTCGTCCGCCTTATCGAAGAAAGCCATTATCCTCGGGAACCTGTGCGAGTACTTTCCTCTGGCCTCGCGTTGGTTGAGCTTGTCCATGTTGTGTATCGACTAACCCCGTTCCAACGCCTTCCGGTACTCGAAATCCAGCCGCTTGCGCACGTCGTAGATAATCGGCGTTTCGAGAGTTAAACCTCCCCTTTCTGCTATGCATGGCTAAGATGGTCTTCGGGCTTCTTATCTATGCTGGGGCCACTTGGTGAAACGTGCAAAGTGTTATCACCTATGACGAGGGGCCGGTCATACCAGGTACAACCATGAAGGCGACGATAGTCACCTATCCCGACGAGTTCGCGAAGCGCGAAATCCAAGAGCTGGCCAAGGCTGGGGGATACTCCGTCGAAGCGGTGATTACCCAGAAGCAGGTGATAAAGTCAGGCTACGGGGTCGGGTGGGCAAGGCGGAGGAGCTCTTTGAGCTTGTGAGCGAAAACGGGTCAGACACCCTGATCATAGACGAGAGCCTCACTTCATCTCAGGCCAACAATCTCGCAAAGGTGACCCACACAGACGTGATCGACCGAGAACGGCTGATCCTCAACATTTTCGCCCTACGCGCTGTCACCACAGAGGCCAAGCTCCAGGTCCAGCTCGCGGAACTGCGTTACGAAATGCCCCGCGCGAGGGACGTGGTCCGCCATTCGAAGACGGGCGAGAGGGCGGGGTACTCAGGGATGGGCGAGCTGGCCGTGGATGTCAGGTTCAGAGCACTCAAGCACCGGATGGTTACAGTCAGGGGCAAGATCTCCAATGCCAAGTCGAGCAGGACCCTCCAGCGGAAGGAGCGCCTCAAGCGGGGAGAACCACTCGTCTCGTTCGCGGGCTACACAAGCAGCGGAAAGACCACTCTCTTCAACCGGCTTGCTTCGGAGAATAAGGAGGAATCCCCAAACCTCTTCACGACGCTCGCCACGACGACCAGAGCCCTAACCATCCCGGGTTCGAAAAGGAGGGTGATGCTGTCAGACACGGTCGGGTTCATCTCGAGACTCCCCACATACCTGATTGAGTCGTTCAAGTCGACCTTGGAGGAACTGACATTTGCGGACCTCGTGCTTCTCGTCATCGATGCGAGCGAGGATCCAGACAGCGTCCGGATAAAGTTCGGAAGCTGCAAAGACATTCTGGGACAGCTTGGTGCCGACCCGAAGCGGGTGCTTTTGGTCCTGAACAAGGTAGACCTAATGAAAGGCAGGACCGATGCGCTCGCCTCTGACGCCCTCTTCGAGGGGTTCGCGTCAGTGAGGACATCGGCAACAAGGGGGGATGGCATGCGTCAGCTGCGAAACAGGATTTTTGAACTCACCCGCAGCAAGGACGGCCGAGTGGCCAAGACCGGGCTCGGCGTTCAAGCCGCTCCCCAAGCCTGAGAATTACTCTCCCAAATTCAGACGAACTAGGGGCACTAGTGACATGAAGAAGAGTCTCTCTAGTGATTAACCCCCTTTTGATAGGGGGGCCGCTCGACTCGCCTTACCGGATGGAATAACGGTAGGATGTGTGAAAGAAATTGAGTTTCGGTCAACGAGGAGGATATGGCAATCGGGGAGGCTTCGGAAGAGGCTCCGGGGTCATTCAACAAGCCTGTTGAAGTCGGCAAGGAG
>DATGVR010000073.1:0-3737 GCA_035300255.1 Nitrososphaerales archaeon | reverse complement strand
GACGAGGAACCCGAGGGCCACGCCGAGGAGGGGAAGAGCCGAGGCTAGGCGAACCAGCGAAAACCCGTTCGAGTAGAGCAAACGCAGGGTCGCTCCAAAGAGCACTGCCAGAGACGCCAGCAATGTGAACCAGGAGATTTGTCCGTTGAATGAATCCATCATGTTGAAGGCGTTCGCGACTATCGGGAATGCGGCAATCACAAGGACAGTGTAGATGAAGAAATGAGAGTTGGTGTCGCCCAGAATCGGAAAAGTGATGTCCGGGAAGTAGATGTTCGGCTGGAGCTGTGTGAAAGCTACGAGTGGAACCCCCGCCAGGATGAGAAGCAGAGGTTTCGTTTTGCCTCCCAGGACGAAAAGGTCATCTGCCAACCCGACGGCAAAGGCTACTGAGGCCGCAGCAGCCAGGGCGACTGGAACGAGTGAGCCGAAGGCGAAATAGGCCACGACCTCGCCGGCGAGCGCGCCAATGAACAGGACGGGCCCTGCAGGAGATGGCACCTTCTTGGGCGGCTGTTTGTGGGAATCGTCGACCACTTGACCGGACTTCGTGAGATATCTTAGGAACGGCGGCATCCCGACGAGCACAGCAGCCAAAGGAACGATGAACGATAGTAGGAGGAGCCCAGCCTCAGCCAAGCTCGGGAGCAAGAGTGGCGACCAGCGAATGCTTTCTGATTAAACGGTTTCTGATACCAATTGCGCCGCTTCAATGTTAAATAATGCCATCAGGCGACCGGTCATTCACATGAACGTAAGGGATTTGCGAGACGGCATGAGAAGGGTCGATGCAGAAGGAGAGATCGTGGAGATGCAGGAGCCCCGGACGGTCAATCTGAGGACCGGGGGCGAGGCGAGGGTGGCTGACTGCATGCTGAAGGACGAGAGCGGACAGATCAAGTTGTCCCTATGGGACGACCAGATTGACATGGTCAAGCAGGGCTCAAAAGTCAGAGTGACCAACGGGTACACGAATAGCTTCCGTGGTGAGCTTCGCCTGAACGTGGGAAAGTATGGAAAGCTCGACGTCCTCGAAAGCTGAAAGTTCTAAAACCACATCGAGTTCCTGATTCGTAGGTCAGCATTGGGTAGCGGGGGTCTTTTCCTAAGGAAGCTCAGGGCCAGGTTAGCGGATGAGCCGACTGGGTTCGTTTGGATTGAGAAGGGAAAGCTCGCAGGATCGGGATACCCTGCTTCGAGGAAGCAACTCGAATGGATTGCGGCCCAGGGCATCGACGTGGTTCTAACTCTGACTGAGAAGCCCCTCCCGAACGAACTAACCAATGGAATCCCGATGGAATTTGCGCATCTGTCGATGCGCGATCACGGGGCTCCCGACCCAGGTATATTGGACCAGGGAGCTAGACTAATCCAGACGCGCATGGTTGAAGGGAAGAACCTACTCGTGCACTGCCTTGCGGGTGAAGGGAGGACGGGATGCGTCCTCGCAGCCTATCTCGTCCTGACCAGGAGAATTGGCGGAGACGAAGCGATAACTATCCTCAGGGATATCAAGCCGACTTTCGTGGAGTGGCAGCAGGAGGCGGCGGTGCGCAGCTATGCGGAAGAAGTCAAGCGACGTCCCATTGGAAGTTGAGTCTGGAGAAGACGGTCTGAGCCCCCGAGGTGGCCCGATGGCCGAAGCGCTAACACCGGACTACAAGCTTCCCCGGGACACCTTCAAGATAGTGACATCGGGAAGGAACTCGGGACTGCCTCACATTGTAAGGGTGAGATACGTCCAGTTAGGCGCGGATATCTTCGCGCTTGGTGGGAGTGGGGAATCAGACTGGGTCAAGAACGTCAAGCGAAACGGGCAGGTCAGGGTGAGGACGGAAACGCTGGCGTATGCGGCGAGGGCGGTGGTCTCCCAGGAGGACAGGGACAGGGTGATGAATTTGTTCGGAAGGAAATACGGGAAGGGCCTCGTGGCCCAGTGGTACGGAGGAGGGTCTGTCTGCGTGAAGATAGTCCCCGTCGGCACTCCTGAGGTGATGAGGGAGGCAAAGGGGGAGGGGGATGCGTCGAAGACCTTCTCGGAGTGGCGGAAGGAAGGCAGGGGATACTATGGAGACGTGGCCCTAGCGTTCGACTCGGCGTCAGAAGAGTACGACGTCACCATAGGTAGGAACTTCATCAACACGTTGATCAGAGAGAGGTCTTTGGAGGCGCTGTACCGATTACTGAGGAAGGACGACGTCGTACTGGAGATAGGGGCGGGGACTGGGGCTGAAGCAGTCCAAGTGGCTCGGAGGGTTGCGAGAGTCGTGGCCACTGACATCTCTCCTGCGATGGTCGACCTGCTCAGGAGGAAGGCTGCCGCGAGGAGACTGGCAGGGAAGTTGGATGCGGTCAGGGTTCCCGCTGCGGACATTGCTGAAGTCAAAGGGATGCTTCCCGGAGGGAAGGTGAGGGTCGCCTATTCGTTCAACGGGGCACTCAACTGTGAACCTAGGATGGTCGAATTCGAGGCGGAGCTCGCGTCCATAGTCATTCCAGGTGGGTACTTCGTCTGTTCGATCCGCAACACCCTCTGCCTAGCAGAGATCCTGACCTATGCCGCGCTTCTACGATATTCAGGAATGGTGAAGAGGAAGGCCCAGCCGATGATGGTGTCGGTGGGAGGAGCGGACATCCCCTCCACGTATTACTCGGTAGGCAGATTCCTGGACTTCTTCCGCAAGGATTTCGAAGTGGAGAGCCTCATCGGCCTCCCGGCTCTTTTGCCTCCGGCCTACCTGAACGACTATTATGTCAGGGCGAGGAGGGTCCTCAGGGTACTTGAAAGGGCGGACAGGGCGCTGGGGTACGCGTTTCCCCTAAACAGACTTGGAGACCAAACACTCTTCGTGCTCCGCCGAAGGTAGCAAACTGCGGGATTCGTGTGGAGACGCTCAGACCTCGCTGGAGAGCATGAGGCCCTCGGCATACCCGCGGATTAGACTCCGCACCAGAGCGCGCCTCCTCTTACCCCTGAGGATGTATGCGAGCAGGTTGGGGAGGACGAACCTGAGCGACACAAGCGCAAAGCGTACGCGGAAGAGTGCGTCCCTGGGATGGAGTCGCTTCGTAATCAGGAACCAGTCCCTCAATTCGTACCTCACCCTCTCGGGGTCGGCCGTGCCATGGCTCGCCCACCATCCGACTTTGCCGGGGACGTCGACGTCGTGATATGTGCAGGCCCCGGTGTAGGCGTAGACCCCCCACCCCTTGGCCTTGAGCCTCTGTGCGAAGTCCATAGAGCTGTTAACCACAAGCCTTTCATCGAACCCCCCAACATCCTCCAAGGCCTGACGCCTTACTAGGGACGCGTTGGGGAGAGCGTCGGTCTTCAGCAACCTGCGTTCGAGCGAGGGGTCGCGGGGAAGGTTCCTCCCGACGAGGTTGAGTATACGCCTGCGGTTGAGGAAAGGTGTTGCGTACACCCAGACGAGATTCTGGGAGGCCCAGTACAGGACTGCTGGCATGATCGCGCCTGCTCTCGGAAGGTTTGAGATTCGTTCATAGACCAGGGCGAGAGTCCCTTCCCCGATGACATTGTCGTCATCGACGAAATAGACGTACTCCGTCGATGCGGGGCGCCAGCCGATGTTCTTGGCGCGCGAGATGAAGATCCGACGACTCGACACTATGTGTCTCAGTTCAAGCCCAGGGAACTCAGATTGCAAGTCGAGCGGGGACGTCGAGTCGTCCACCACTATCACCATGTTGAGGATGCCCCCGTTGAATCGTTGGAG
>DATGVR010000072.1:0-4109 GCA_035300255.1 Nitrososphaerales archaeon | reverse complement strand
TGTGCAGCTTTGCGTTGGCCTCCAGTTCCGACCGGTTCCTCCCTATGATGAACGGGCCATCTCAGACACCCCGATTTTTCTATCCCCTCTCGAACCGTCGAGCACCCCTTTGAGTTCTCTGAAAGCCTCCGACCGGAGATGGAAGAAGTTCCACTCGTCGGCCTTTTTTGCCGCGATCCTGACCAAAGGTTTCGTCCTTGCTCCGACGATCAGCTGAAGGTGGCCGTCGGGCCTTGGATAACAGTCCGTGTGTGCTGAGAAGTACCTCCCGTCGTAGTCCGCCCTTCCCACGTGGACAAGAGCGTCAATGATTTCGAATGCTTCGCTGAACTGGGCGAGCCTTTCCTTGAAGTCTGGGAAGGGGAATCCATGGGCTTTGTACTCTGGCTCGTACCAGCCTGCACCGATTGCGAGCTGGAGCCTCCCTTTGGAGTACGAGTGAAGCGTGCATGCCATCTTCGCAAGCAGAGCAGGGTTCCTAAAGCCGATGGGTGAGACCAAGGGGCCGAACTTGATTTTGCTGGTCGCCTCAGAGACCGCCCCGAGGCTAGTCCAACACTCAGGGGAATCCAGTCCCCGCCTGTCGTCCGTCGGAAGGATATGATCCGAGCGAAAGAAGTAGCCGAAGCCAAGCTCTTCCGCAAGCCTTGCGGACCCAAGAAGTTGGCCCATGCTCATGCCGAGCTGGGGTTCGAGCATGATGCCGCTGTCTTCGAGGCGAAGCATCCTCTTCGGATGCAGCGGGGAATGGGCGCTTTATACCTCTCGCAACCGAAAGAGACGCGAATCTTCCGAAGAGACCTTTTTCCAGGCGTTCGAAGTCAGGATAAATA
Organism: Nitrososphaerales archaeon; assembly: GCA_035300255.1. Lineage (GTDB taxonomy): Archaea > Thermoproteota > Nitrososphaeria > Nitrososphaerales > Gagatemarchaeaceae > UBA183. The sequence goes on along the minus strand of DATGVR010000072.1, from coordinate 3,276 downwards.
GCGTCAATCCCTCTCTGCACGCATGCACAAATCGCAGGTGGCCGGGGCCTTGATGATACTCGTCGGAGGACTGGTCCTCGTACTGCTCGCTGGCTTTGTCGTGAACATTATCGTCGTGATACTCGAACTGCTCGCCGTGGTCGTCGGCATAGTTCTCGTGCTCGGTGGGATCGCGCTCCTTGTCGGGGGAAGATGGTGGAGGCGCGGGCCATGGGGCTGGGAGCAGCCACCAGCCAGCGCGTAGCCCTTTGCTGATTCAGCAATTCGCGTAAATACCCAGTCAAGGCGGGCCCTTCGAATGCCCGCCATCGAAGTTGAAGGACTGAAGAAAAACTATGGGGATCTACACGCGGTGGACGGGATATCATTCTCGGTGGAGAAAGGGGAAGTGTTTTCGCTCCTGGGCCCAAACGGCGCCGGGAAGACAACGACAATCGAAGTGCTCGAAGGACTCAGACAGAAGGGCGAGGGGACGACGACGGTACTTGACATGGACCCGTGGAGCAAGGGGTACGACCTCCACAAGAGAATCGGTGTTATTCCTCAGGGTTTCAAGTTCCTGGACTATCCGACACCGAGAGAAGCCCTAGTATACTACGGGGCCCTGTTCGGGAAGAAAGTAGACCCCGACGAATTGCTCCGGAGGGTGATACTCGAAGATGCGGCTAACATCTGGTTCCAGCACCTGTCAGGGGGACAGAGGCAGAAGCTCGGAATGGCGCTCTCACTGGTCAACGACCCTGAGGTGGTCTTCCTCGACGAGCCGACGACTGGCCTTGACCCGCAGGCAAGAAGGGCCGTGTGGGAGGTCATCAGGAAGTTGAAGACGGAGGGGAGGACAGTGATGCTCACTACACACTACTTGGAGGAGGCGGAGGAGCTTGCAGACAGGGTCGCCATAATGAATCACGGCAAAATCGTTGCCATGGGGACCACGGAGGAGATCGAGTCCAAGTACGGGTCGGGTCAGAGGATGATTGTGAAATCCAAGGGGAGTCTGCTGAAGTACCTCAAAGAGAACACAAAGCTAGAGGTCGAGGGGGACGGTGGCTCTGTCACCATCATTTTGAGGGACAAGGCGGATGCTTTCGTCGCCCTGGGCGCCATCCAGGAGTCGGGGGCTGACTGGGGAGACCTTACGATCAGGAGAGACAGCCTGGAGGACGTCTTTCTGAAATTAGTAGGGGAGGAAGGCAGGTCTGGAAGGGAGGGTGAATAGCTCGGCGTTTAGCGGAAAGAGAATGCTGGCGGAACTCGGCGTCTACGCCAGAGGCAACCTTCGAAGCAGGGAAGGTTTCTTTTTCACTCTCGTTTTTCCCATCATTCTGATTCTTCTCTTCGGCGCAATCTTCTCGGGCGGGAGTTCAGGCCCGACCACGGTGTACGTCCAAAACCTTGACACTGGGCCGATAAGCTCCGCTTTCATGGGTGCCCTGAACAGCACGACCGCGCTAAGACTCGTGTCTGTCACCGCGGGTCAGAACTTCACTCAGTACCTCTCGTCGCACTCGTCCACCGACGGGATCGTGATCCCGCAGGGGTTTAGCTCGGCCTTCATTGCAAACCAGAAAGTCAACGTCACGGTGTACGGGAATCCGACTTCGACCAGCAGCGCGATCGTGTCGGGGATCACGAGAGAGATTGTCAACGCGTTCAACCTGCGCGGCGCGAGCGGGGCACACTCGGTGGGTGTGAGTGCGCACACCGCGGTTTCGTCGAGTTACAAGTACATCGATTTTCTTGTGCCAGGCCTTGTGGGGTTTTCAGCTCTGACTAGCCCCATGTTCGCTCTGGTCAACATCAGTTCCACCTACAGGAGAGATAAGATCTTCAAGTTGCTCTCGCTGACGCCGCTGACGAAGACGGAATGGCTCATGTCAAAGATAATCTGGTACATAGGCACGACAGCCATCTCGTTCATCCTGATGTCGATCGTCGGCATCTATGCCTTCGGCGCACACATAACTTTCAACTGGGGGATAGGGATGTTCCTGATCATTGGCCCGTTCTTCTTTGTGTCTCTGGGTATGCTTGTGGGGACCATCTCAAACAGCCCTGAGTCCGCGGCTGTCGTTGGGAACCTAGTCACCTTTCCGATGATGTTCCTGTCGGGGACCTTCTTTCCTGTCGCGGCGATGCCCATGTATCTCCAGGGAATCGCGCATGTCCTTCCCCTCTTCTACATGATCGACGGGTTGACCAACGTTATGATTTATGGGAACTTTGGTCCGGCCTATTTCGACGTGGGCCTGCTGCTGGTGATCTCCGCGGTGACCTTCGCGCTGGCAGTTCGGTTTTTCAGATGGCGCGAAGACTGACGGAACTCTACCCGTCGACTCAAGACGAAACGCTGAGTGGCGCACAAGAGAAACCGCCCGCTCGATTTTATATCGAGGCCCGGGCAACTTGTTCGGTTGAGGAAGCGAGAGTCGATTCTCATCCAGATGGAGATACTCGCTTCTCTGTTCGCCTCGCCGAAGGGCCCCACAAGGCTGGCGCAGGCCTGCAACATACAATACGCCAGACTCCAGAATTTCACGGGCCCGCTGTTGGCCAAGGGCCTAGTAGAATCGGTCACAATGGACGGGGAGCAGCGATTCTCCATCACCGATGCCGGCTACAAGCTCTACAAGGACTGGCTGGAAATCTGGCGGAGGCTTCCACTTGCCTGACCTGAAGTCAGCAGGCCTTTTATGCGGTCGGATGATTGTGATTCTCCATGGATGATGAGAAGGAAAGAGGCCCGGGGATCATCGACGCCCACCAGGAGTTGGTCAGGCATATCGAACAGAGTGCCGGGAGAATCCGTATCCTTTCGATTCTCACAGTTGTCGTGGCCGCGGCGCTCGCTGTCTCCTACCTCCTTCAGCTGGTACTTCCTCTGACTGGGACAACGATTGTCACCGTGGACTTGACATCGCCTTCGAACATCGTGACGGAGATAGTTGTGCTCGCCCTTGTGCTAGTCTGGCTCTTCGTGGGGGTAAGCGACCTGAGGTTCTCATCCAGGATGAAGAATCAAATCAGCGGCGCCAGGTCGAAGGAGAGGGGGATTCAGGATAGAATTTCCTGAAAAGAAGTTAGGCGCTTATCAGACCAAGTAACCAAGTGGGTGCTTGCCGATTTCGCGGTCAAGCTTCTCGAAGCTGCTTACTGTGCCCACATCGAACCACTCCTTCTCAGTGTAGAAGGCGGCCACTCTTCCCTTGTCAGAGAGCAGTTCCGGGACAAAGTGGGCCATCAGGTCGGTCTTCTTGGCGCTAGCAGTGCGCCGCA
>DATGVR010000071.1:0-3087 GCA_035300255.1 Nitrososphaerales archaeon | reverse complement strand
CTTTCCGACCGACCGCGCCTCCTGATGACCAGGCGGCCTGCGAAGGTCAATGTAATAGGAAAACTTCGAAAACGTCTCGGGCATCTTGTCGTGGGGGACGCTCCACCTATCAAACCAAGTCAGTCTGAGGCTGAGTCTATTCGCAGCTTGTTCTGCCTCCAGGTCCATTCCATACCGAAAGGAGAGAGCAGTCCCGGGGCTCCTATCGGCACCCAAAGGGCGGAAGGTGTCGGTATCGACTGGATTTGGGATGTGGACCGCCGAGGGTGGAGCGCCCTCGAGGAGGTTCGGCGTGGAGCAGACAATCGCATTAGCCGCCTTCCATCTGTTTTCCTTTTCTTTCCACCTCCCCTCAATGTCCGTGCCGTGATAATGGATCACCAGCGGCTTCCCCCAGTAAAGCCTCCTTAGCCAAGGGACGATTCTGTCCAGAGAATGGACATGAACCACGTCGGCTGACCTTGCCATGAGCAGGGCCCGGGAGAAGAATTTTGCGGGCCCATCCCCGTAGGCTCCGCCGTAGGTCGTCAGGCCGACCTTGTCCGCCGCCATGCGGGTGATCACCGTGCTCTTGGTGCCATATTGTCTGTCGCAGAACTTCGCGATGACGCTCGCGACCCCCGCTGTGTTCCAGACGTGTAGTATCTTTGGCCCCAACCTTTCACGCCCGCTTCGGTCAGCGGAAAAAAGCTTCCGCAGCCGAAGGTCGCCCTACGAGAGGTAAAATACGGCTACAGGTGGACTAGCCATAGAAAGGAGAAAGGAAAAACTCTGGGGCAAACGTCAGGATTGAACATTAGCTACGGACTCCGTTCGACCGGACTCCTGGTTTTCTCGGGACGGATCATCAGTGCGCTCACCGGGCTCTTATTCACTGTGATGGTGGCGAGGTGGCTCGACCCCAATAGTTTCGGCACCTGGGAGGTAATCGTGACCCTGGTCTCTTTCTCTGCCTACCCGGTGGGTATTGTCTCCTACTGGGCGACCCGGGATGTAGCAAGGGGAAAGATGGTCGGACGGACGGCGCTCGCCGCGGGCGGGCTGATGAGCAGCCTCGGTCTGGTGCTCTACTTCGCCTTCACCCTCTTCACCTACCCGAGAATCAACGCGTCGGTGCTTCCATTCCTACTTGGAGCCCTCCTCGTTCCGCTCAGCTACTGGAGTGCTGTAGCGAACTCGCTCGTCGGGGGGTTCAGGCCCGGGGTGTACGGATATTCTCTCGTGATTTCCGAGTTGGCGAAACTCGGGGTCGCCTATGAGGCGCTCTACGTCTACAGGCTGGGGATCGAAGGGGTAATCGTAGCACTGATGGCAGCCTACCTCGTCCAATCCCTCGTCAGCACTTACTTCGTCCGCCTGACGGCGACCGAGAAATTCGACTTTGCCCTGACGAGGCGCTGGTCCAGGCTTGCCTGGCTCCCCGCTGTGAGCTATCTCCCGTCCGTGCTTGCAATCGCCGACACTGTCGTCGTGGCCGTGGCCTTTGGTCCTGCGATCGTCGGATACTACCAAGCCGCCTTCTTGATCGCATCGGTCGTCGGCTTCTCTTCGGCCTTGGCGTTCTCCCTCTACCCGCTCCTCCTCCGTGGGGGTGGGGAAAGGCTCCCCTCGATCACGATTGAGTTCTCCCTATTCTTCGGCCTCCCGATGGCGGCGGGGTGTTTCGTGCTTGCGGGGCCATTGCTTTTCCTTCTCGGAGCGAAGTATCTTCCGGGGGCGATAGGGCTGGCCATCATGGCGCCGATGTTCGTTTTCTCGACGATATCGTGGATAGTAGACCAGACCCTGCTGGGGACCGAGAAGGTTGACCTAGGCGAGAAGCCGAGCTTCGTGAAGCTCCTGAGGAGCAACCTTCTCTTCGTCCCCATCGTGAACATTCTTTATGCAGTGTCATACCTTGCGCTAATGTTCGGGACCCTTTCCTACTCCATTTCCGCAGGGTTCTCGACTTCAACTTCAATCGGGTATTGGGCGGCGGTCCAGCTTATTGCAACTGTAGTGTTCATGCTTGTGAAGGCAAGGCGAGTCAGGCGATATGCCAAGCTCACGCCAGGAATCAGCGTGGTCTACTACATTCTCGCTGCTGCCGTCATGGGAGGCGTGGTGTACTTGCTTTCCGGAGCATTCGTACAGCAAGGACTTGGCTTCATCTCCTACGGGGCCCGCCTTTTTGGTGTAGTGGCAGTAGGAGCGGCGGTCTACTTCGGCATAGTGTATGCACTCGACTCGAGGTTCAGAGATCTAGCGCATTCCATGCTTGGCCGCGTAAAAATCCACTAACGGAGTTATTCTTTCTTCATCGTCGTGTCGGCGGCAGGCTTGTCAGGCGTCTTCTCCGGGGTCATCTCTGGGATGTCGGTGATGGGCTCCGGAGGAGGCGTGGTAGCCATGGTGTATCCAATCCAGGCAAGGATGGCGAGAAGGATGAATACCGCGAGGATGGCCGTGATCTCGAGGACGATCAGCGGCCAGTAGAACATGAGAAGAATGTAGACGATGATTCCGATGACACTGCCCCCGAAAATCGCCCCGCCTATCGCCCTGTCGTTGGCCATGAAACGCATTGGCGCTCCGAGGGCGCAAATATAATGGTTGTGCCATCTGGTTCTGGAGAGTTGTCGGTAAACTGACCGACATCTCTGGCCGTGTAAAGTCGGTTGATGCTTCAAATAACCGAATCGACGAAGTGTCTGTAGATGGGTCTCATGAATTACGCAAAGATAATCTGGAAGGGAGTAGGGGTTGTGATTGACCTGATTGTTCTTGGCGAATTTCTTCTCAATCCAGCCGTTGTCGGCGCAATTTCAGGTTTCGGCCAGACTTATGCTCAACTCATCTATGATGCTATTGTTATAGCCCTGCTGGTTGGTCTTGCCGTTCTCTCGGGTTTGCTGGCGATTCAAATTAACTCGCGATTGACTAGGGCTGAGAAGACTATCGAGCAGACCAAAAGTCCAGAACCAGAACTTCCCGAAATCGGGGGGACTAAATACGATTCTACACTCCGTCTGAAAAAGAACATTCCCGACTTCGAAGTCATGCTTCCTATGGCAACAAATCGGATTCGATTCTTAGGTGCATCGCTTG
>DATGVR010000070.1:0-4298 GCA_035300255.1 Nitrososphaerales archaeon | reverse complement strand
AAGACCTGGGCAGCGTCTTCCTCGGACAAAGGGATTGCAGCAGACACGGAAAGGTTCTCCCGCTCCGCTTTTGGGTCCCCCACTTCGACGCCGTCCGGGGCGAACTTCACCTTCCCCCCGTATGCGAATGCCCCGACGTAGAAAATAATAAGGTCCAGCTGCTGGTCAAAGGAATCCGTTCCGTCGATGGCCATGTAGCCTACCTCGTCAGAACCAAAGAACTCTTTTGCCGTCGCAAATGCCTCCGGGATCTTGACCCCGAATCGCAGCAGTCGTCTGATGTCCGGCCCGCACTGCTTGAGATCAGCCATCTTGGCTTTGAATGATTCGAGAAGGAACCTTGTGGAAGCCTGGACTTCGGCGATCGTCCGCGATTCTACGCCGGCGTCTTCGACCGCTGACAACGACCGTTCAAACCGATAGTTGGGAGTTTAAGCTTTGGAAAGGGGAACCCAAGGGAGAGAGGCCCCTCGGTGAAACTATTCGAGGCAATCCTAATTAGAATGTTCATCACTGAGAAAAACGATGAAGTTCCTCCTTGAACACATGCTTCCGAAGAGGCTTCGCTACGCAAGGGTATATTTCGAGGCGGGCCCCACTTCGCTCTTCTTTTCGTTGGACGGTACCAGCGCGGACTGGCATGCCAGCATCGGCAGGACGAAGGAAGTTCAAATGACGGACGCGGAGTATTCAAGACTTAGGGCCGAGGTGCCGGCCGTAGAGTTGCTCGACGACGACGGCAAGAATATCTTGATCCGGAACGCGACAGGTCAGGAGGAGCTTTGGGAGAAGCCGCGATGGGTTTTAGCAAGGGCGCACAGGAAACCAGCCCCTGACGATTAGGGACTCACTGCGGCAGAGTTTTGCCTTTCCGACGGCGATTCAACATAGAAATGTGAAAGACATCTTAAATCCAAAGGCAGGCGCTGAGAAAATCGTATGGAGAGCCTAGTGTTGGTTCCCTCCAACGCCCTCGAAGCAGCGACCCAGATCATCGATTTGGCGGAAAAGAGAGGTACCCGACTAAGGCTGCTTGGAGGACTTGCTTTCAAGAAGCTCTGCCCCAGTGCAAGCGACCCGCGCTACTTCAGAGAGAACAAGGACATCGACCTCATGGGGAAGAGGGAGGACTCGAGGGAGATCGTGAAAATCATGGAAACGCTCGGTTACAGGCCACGGGAGTTGTTCAACAAGCTGAACCTGGGCCAGAGGCTCATCTACTACGACATCGCAAACAAAAGGAGAGTCGACCTGTTTCTCGACGAATTCGTAATGTGCCACAAGTTCAATTTCAAGGTGAACATATTGGCAGGGACCTACACACTCCCAATCACGCAACTTCTGATGACAAAACTCCAGGTAGTAGAGAAAACTGAGAAGGAGTACAAGGACTTGACTGTGGCGTTCTATGACTTCGATGTGACCTCTGGTCCCGACGGCATCCGCGGCGACGAAATCGCCGACTTGTGTTCAAAGGACTGGGGACTGTACACGACTTTCCGGAAGAGCCTCGAGGCGCTCGAGGCCAAGGCCGCGAATCTCGACGGAAACGAACAGGCGAGAGTCGCTCAGCGGATTCAGAAACTTATGGTCATGATGGACTCCGCGCCCAAGACCTTCAGCTGGAGGATGCGGGCAAGAATCGGCGAGAGGCAGAGGTGGTACGACCTCCCCGATGCAGATGGCGATTCGATGCTTGGCTAGCCCTTTCTGATCCTTACTATCGCTCCGCCTTCCCTTCCGACGGCGTAGTAGATTTTCGGGTCGGAGATTCTGAGCGTCTTTCCAACGCCACCTACTGGCGCCCTGGCGACCAGGGTCCTTTCGTTCTCCATGATCACAGAAAGCGTGGAGCCCTTCCTGACGTGGAGTCTCCCAGCCATCTCAGGCGTGAGAAAGATGCCCTCACCGCCGTCGTCGAAATCCAGGGCGACCTGCTTCCCTTGATAGGTCGTCGTCCCCACAAAACCCTTCTTCGTGAGAGAAGAAACGTCGACTACAAAGACGAGCTCGGCCTCACCGGCCTCGGCCACGCTACTACTCCTCTTCGGACTCCGCGTCTCCTTCCTCTTCCACTTCTATCGGGATCTCTTCCTCAACGATTTTCTCGCCATTCTCCCCGGCCAAGTCATCTATGGGGTACCAATGCTTGAGTCCATCGAGTTTTTGCATCTCGACCTCGCAGTACCCAGCCAGGGTCTGGCCTGTCATTGTCCCCACTCTGTCGCCGTCGTTGAGTTTCACTTTCTGAACAGCGACGGATTCGTCTCCAAAGATTGCTTCCCGCTGGGCGTTGACTTTTACCTTTAGTCCCTTCGATGGTTTCAGGTCCATCGAGTTTGCCGGACGGAGTTACCGGATACTTAAAGCCTAAAGGATTCCAAGTCGCGAATAATTTTCCGTGTCTCCGCGGCCAAGTCGTCGAGCTTAGCAGGGCTCTTGCGCTTTAGTGCATAGGATGTCGCAATCATTGCGACGCCCGGGACAGCAGTAAATGGATCGGGGGTGGCTACGATTAGCGCGACCCCGACTTTCTTCAGGGCAGAGCTCGGGTTGCCAGGCTTTGTCAGATTGTTGATTTGTCGCTTCACAGGAGCAGGATTCATGTTCGAAGCGACCTGAGTCCTTGCTTCGCCCAATCTCAGAAGGGAGTCAGTTGCAGACCGGATGAGCCTCTTCTCCTGCATCCTTGAGGTGTTATTGCTCCACTCATACGTTAACGCCGGCGGTCAAAGGACGTTGCCTCTTCGCTTAAATTAAATACGAAGGTACTAGCGACGCGTGTCATGCCGAGGCTTCTAGACGACTCCGAAATCAAGAAGCGACTGAAAATCCTGAAGGGATGGAAGCACGACGGCAAGTTCATTACAAAAGCATTCGAATTCGAGAGCTTCATGGACGGCATCGCCTTCGTCTCCAGGGTGGCCGAGGCCGCGGAGAAAGAGGAACATCATCCGGACATCCACATCAGATACACCACTGTCACACTCTCGGTCCAGACACATTCTGAAGGCGGAGTGACCGAGTGGGACTTGGAACTCGCCGAGGCCATCGAGAAGATGGTGGCGGCGAGGAAATCAACGCCCCACGCAAAACGTAGATAGACACCTGGCCGCATGAGGACCTTCGATAGAGGCAGCCACGGGTCTCCTTCCGCGCAATCCTAATATACCCCAATCGGTTGTATACCGAATAGTGATATTATGTCAACGACCGCTATTCCAGCAGTAACTCAGTCCGGGCAGCCGATTCTGATTCTTAGGGAAGGGTCAGTCCAGAACAGGGGCAAGGAGGCCCAGAGGAACAACATTGCCGCTGCGAAGCTAATCTCCGAGGTCGTCAAGACATCCATCGGCCCGCGGGGAATGGACAAGATGCTAGTCGATTCGCTTGGTGACGTCACGATAACGAACGACGGCGCGACGATGCTCAAGGAAATAGATGTCCAGCATCCTGCGGCGAAGATGCTGGTCGAGGTTTCAAAGACGACCGACAACGAGGTGGGGGACGGTACGACCTCTGCCGTCGTGTTGGCTGGATCTTTGCTAGAGAAGGCGGAGGAGTTGCTCGACAAGGACGTGCACCCTACCGTGATTGTGGACGGCTACTCGAAGGCCTCGAGAAAGGCGATAGCCGCCCTTGAAGACGTGGCCGAGAAGGTCACTCCGAACGACAAGGAATGGCTGGTGAAGGTCGCAAGGACCAGCATGCAGACAAAGCTCGTGTCCAGAGAAGCGGAGGGACTCGCAGACCTTGTCGTCGACGCCGTACTGGCAGTCGCCGAAAAAGTGGACAAGGGCTACAGGGTCGACATCGACAACGTGAAGGTAGAGAAGAAGCCGGGCGGATCGCTGAGAGACACCAAGCTGATCCAGGGGATTGTCTTGGACAAAGAAGTCGTCCACTCAGGGATGCCGAAGGTGGTTGAGAAGGCTAAGATCGCTCTCATCAGCGCACCCTTCGAGATAGAGAAGACAGAGTTCGACGCCAAGCTCAACATCAACGACCCGAGCATGATGAAGAAGTTCCTGGACGAGGAGACCAAGATGCTGAAGGGGATGGTCGACAAGGTAGTCCAGGTTGGGGCAAACGTAGTAATCTGCCAGAAAGGAATCGACGACATCGCCCAGCACTATCTTGCGAAAGCGGGAATCCTCGCGGTAAGAAGGGCCAAGGAGTCCGACATGACCAAGTTGGCCAAGGCCACCGGCGCCCGGGTAGTCAACAACTTCGAGGACCTGTCCTCGACCGACCTAGGACACGCGGGCCATGTCGAGGAGAGGAAGGTCGAAGAGGAC
>DATGVR010000069.1:0-5419 GCA_035300255.1 Nitrososphaerales archaeon | reverse complement strand
CCGCTCGGATGTTTGCTCACGCTCAGCCCCGTCGTCGTCACCGCAAAGAGCTCCAAGTTTGACATCGTCGATTTGATCGAAGAGAAGTTGGGCGACTCACTTAGGGACGGAGACGTGCTCGTGGTATCGAGCAAGTTTGTCGCGGTCTCGGAGGGGAGGGTGGTCAAGCTTAGTGCCGTGAGTCCCGGGGAGAAGGCGAAGGAGCTTGGTGCAAAATTCCGGATGGACCCAAGGCTCTGCGAGCTGGTGCTGAGGGAATCGGACGAAGTATTAGGCGGGATCCCCGGTTTCCTCCTTGCAAGCAAGGACGGACTGCTTACCCCCAACGCAGGAATTGACAAGTCCAATACGAAGCATGGGACCGTCGTCCTGTACCCGAGGCGTCCTGAAGTCTCTGCGTGGAGGATAAGGGAGGCGCTCAAGTTCTCCCGGGGAGTGTCGGTAGGCGTGATTGTCTGCGACAGCAGGCTCGCCCCAACGAGGCGTGGGACGACTGGCGTTGCCGTGGCAGCCTCGGGGATCGAAGCTGTTCTCGATATGAGGGGTCGGGTCGACCTGTTCGGAAACGTCCTCAAAGTGACTGCCCAAGCGGTGGCCGACGACCTGAGCTCGGCTGCCGAAATCCTGATGGGAGAATCGGACGAAGCCGTTCCCATCGTCCTGGTGAGGGGAGTGAAGAGGAAAATTCTGAAGGACGTGGAATACGGAGGCAAAAAGTTCGCGATATCGATGGACGAGGACGTCTATCTCCGGAGTCTGGGTTACTCGGGTCGCGCGGCATAGGCCTAAATGCACGGCGTTGAGCGGGGGCTGAGTTGACCTACGAGATTGTCTGTTCCTCGTGTGGCACACCACTCTACTCCGGGTTCGATTTGCGGTCCCCCGGGGACGTGCTCAAGGCAGCCGATTACAAATGCAGAAAGTGCGGAGTAAAGCTCTCGCCAACCAAGTTCCAGGTCGAAGTCAGGAAATTGGAAGGCTCTTTTTCTTAAGATAGGCTAAAGGGCGCGTACCGACCGATGGATGTTCGGGGAGGGCCGGGCATGCAAAACGGGTACACGCTGGTCATATGCGAGAAGCCTGATGCGGCTCGCAGGGTCTCCGACGCCCTGTCGGGGGGCGACTCTAGGAGCGAGATCCTTGAGGGGACGACGATATTCAGATTCGACCGGAGAGGGGAGGAGTTCGTTGTCTGCTCTGCCCAGGGGCACGTCTACGGCGTATCCGACCCGTTTGATGAAAGGGCCGTCTATCCTATTTTCGACGTCGAATGGTACTCTTCGGACAAGGTCGATGAAGACAGCGCGAATGCCGCGAGACGCATAGCCGCTGTCAGGAAACTCGCCGTCGGGGCCTCCAAGTTCGTGAATGCGTGCGATTTCGACGTCGAAGGGGAAACCATCGGGTTCAACCTTCTCAGGTATGCCTGTGGGGGCAAGGAAGGAACGTCCCTCAGAGCAAAATTCTCCACCCTCACTGAAGGGGACCTGGTGGCTGCGTTCGAGAATCTGGAGCCGCAGGCTGGGCTTGGACTCGCCAGGGCGGGGAGGGCCAGACACGCCATCGACTTCGTCTGGGGGGTGAACCTCTCCCGGGCGCTGTCGCAGTCTGTCCTTGACTCCGGGCACAGGTACAGGACTGTCAGTGTGGGCAGGGTGCAGGGTCCGACACTCGGTTTCCTGGTGGAAAGGGAGAAGGAGATACGTTCGTTCGTCCCGACACCCTACTGGAAAGTTTCAGGGATCTTCGAAAGGGGTGGCAAGAGGATCACCGCAAGTTATTTCCAAGAAAGAATCGGACGGAAGACTCTCGCCGAAATGGTGAGGAAGGAGTGCTTGGGCAAAGAGGCGGTCGCCACCGCCGCGACGAAGAGGTCCGTCCAGGTGGGCCCGCCTGTCCCCTTCAACATTGGGGACCTTCAGAAGGAAGCCTACAGGGCATTCGGGTTTATTCCCAGCAGGGCACTCCAGATTGCCGAGCACCTGTATCTTGGCGCCCTGATCTCCTACCCCAGGACGGGGAGCCAGAGGCTCCCACCCTCAATCAACTACAGGCGGATTCTGCAGGGGGTCGGGAAGATTTCAGAGTACTCGGCCGCTTCGGCAGAACTTCTGAAGGGCGAGCCAAAGCCCGTCCAGGGAGCGAAGGACGACCCGGCTCACCCGGCCATACACCCGACAGGAGAGAAGCCTCGCAGAGCCCTCGACCGTTCGGAGGTTTTGCTCTTCGACTTGGTGGTGAGGAGGTTCCTGGCTGCCTTCGGCCCGTCTGCGAGAAGGGAACTGGTCGATGTTTCGTTGTCCGTGGGGGAACACAGGTTCAGGCTGGGTGGGGGTCGGACTGTCTTTCCGGGCTGGATGAAATATTACGGAAGGTATGCGGGGTACAGGGACGAAGAGCTGCCTCAGATAACCGAAGGAGACAGACACAGGGTCGTGGACATCCTGACTGAAGAGAAGTTTGACCAGAGGCCTCCCAGATACAACCAGAGCAGCCTTCTTGAAAAGATGGAGAAGGAAGAGATAGGGACGAAGGCGACCCGGGCTGACATAATCGCCACCCTCGTGGGCAGAGGTTACGTGTCCGGGGATAGCATGGAGGCGACCGACCTCGGGTTGTCCGTGGTTGAAATGTTGACAAAGCATGCGCCTTCGATCTTAAGCGTCGAGCTTACCCGCGGCATAGAAGAAAGACTCCATGGAGTCGAGAAAGGGGAGAGGGGGGAAGCAGAGCTGCTCAGGGGGACTGTCAGGTCGATAGCCGAGCAGCTCGTAGAGCTGAACACCAACGAGGAAGATGTTGGGCGGGAGATCGACGCGGCGCTGGTGAGCACTGTGGCGAAGTCCTACGTGCTGGGCCGATGCCCGGTATGCAAGTCAGGGCAGCTGAGGGTGATAAGGTCGAAGGCCTCGAAGAAGCGGTTCGTGGGTTGCTCGAACTACTCCACAGGGTGTCGGGCTTCTGCCCCCTTGCCTCAGAGGGGGACAATCAAGACGACGACAAAGACTTGCCAGCACTGCTCCTGGCCCATGGTATACGTGATGAGTGGTAGGCGTCCATGGAAGCTTTGTGTCAACCCCGAGTGTCCCGGGAAGAAGAAACCATGAAGTGCCGACTCTGTGGAAGAGAGGCCGCCGCGGACCTCTGCGCATACCACCAGGCTGCGAAGGAGAAGGTGGAGGCAGCCTACGCCCTCTGGGTAAGCGCCCTGGGAAAACTAGAGTGGGAAAACTATTTGGATAATGTTAAACGCAACCCTCAAACTGGCCAGTGGGCCAAGGAGATAGCTGAGTTGCTAGGTGGTAATTAGATGATAAGAGAAGCTCTAGAATCTGCGTACCAGAAGACGATCGGGGCCCTGAAGGACCGCCTCGTGGACTATTCTTCGTCTGTCACCAAGAGGGCCGGGCTCCTGCAGCTGATCTACGTGCTGTTCGTCGTCGCACTGGCAGCTGGTTTCATCAACGCGGTGGTGTTCCCTGTGCCGAACCAGAGCTACATCCCATACCCTGGCGGTAGTGCCGAAACAGTCCCGGAAGCGATCATCGATTCGTTTGTGATCATAGTGGGAGGAGCAGGGATTTACCTCGCGGTCCTCAGCGGGAGACAGACCGTAAGGACGAGGACGGTCAGCCTCTATCTCGGTCTCGCCCTTCTTCTGATCATAGTGTCGCTGTTCACTGGCATCGACCTTGCTATACTGAAGGGCTACGGGTAGAAAACCTACCCCCAGCCCAGGCCGTGCCTCGTTCGCATACGACCCGCAGCTCAGGCCCTCTGACCTCGACCGATGCTGTCACGTCGGATAGGCTGGATATCGACCTGCCGCTCCCAGAACCTAACAGCGCTTCTCGCCTATACATGGTGAGGACCACTGCCTTGGCGTTTGTCCTGGCCAGGTAGGAGAGGCTGGCCACCGCGAAGTTCAGCTTCCTGCTTCGGGCGCTGCCGTCCTCGATGGAAAGGAGATGGTAGAGACTGTTCAGGCTGTCGATGATGACCACCGGGGGCCGGACTTCGAAGAGCCTGGCGAGCTCGCCTTCGACGTCGGAGGCGGGCTCCGGGACTCGGATGACAGTGGAGTGCGCCACGTCCCCTGTCAACGGCTTGAAGATACGGTCGGCGTTTGACGAGTAGAAGGCGTCCAAGTCGAAGACCGCGCAGGGAGTCTCTGCCTTGGCCAAAAGGGCGACGATGGTCCTGGCGAACTCGAGGTTGGCCTGTCGACTTTCGACAACGAAGGTCGCGGTCTTTCCCATCAGAGGGTCGAAGAAAGACTGAGCCCGCTGCCCGCTAAGACTCAATAGGCCAGCCGGGGTGTCTGCTCCTTGATATTTGAAATGAACCGGATATGCGTGGCCACCTCGAAGGCGAGGGCATACTACGCCCTTGTCTCGAGGCTGAGGAGGGCCGAGCTCCCGTTCTCGAGCGTGCTCCCAGGCTCCGACTGCCGGGACTGCGAGCTGGTCCTCACAACCGCGGACGAAGCCGAGCAGCTCGGCGTTGCGGCGCTCGCCCTGGAGGGCCTGGACGAGAACCCTGGAATCTTCAAGGGCCAGGTGATGTCGAGGCTCAATGGGGAGGGGGATACCATCCTCGTCGGCGTCGACCCGGGGAAGAGGACCGGTCTCGCCGTGTTCTACGGCCGGACGAAGCTTGCTTTCAACACCTTCGAATCCGCGGCGGCGGTCTGCTCCCGAGTAGGCAGCTTCGCCCGAGCCCTCCCTGCGAGCCGCTTGCTGGTGAGAATCGGAAACGGTAACCGCTCGATGGTCACGCGATTCGTGGATGGGTTCAGGAAGGAGGTTCCCGGTGCAATCATCGAGGTCGTCGACGAATCAGGGACGTCGACTGCGAGCGCGAAGATGAAAGGGATCCAGCGCGACCAGGTGGCCGCGGCCAAGATCGCATTCAGGAAGGGAGAGGTCGTCAGCCATGGGACCCCCAGAAGTCACGGCTGAGCGATGAAATCGAGTCAGGTGAAAGGTCGCCGACGACCAGGTTCTTTCTGAGCCATGAAGGCATGAGCTCCACCGCAGCGGGAGTGCCGAAACGATCGTCGAGGAAGAAGACCAATCCCCGCTTCCCCGGGCTCCTGACATGTCTCCCGGCCGCCTGGAAGGCCCTGCGAAGGGCCGGGAGGCGAGAAAGCATCAGGTAGGAGTCGGCTTCCCCGGCCTGCTTCATTGACGTGTATTCAGCGTACAACAGGGGCGTTGGGGGCGGAAGGGCCAGGCCTACGACGACGACAGACCCCATCGCACCCCGGTCGAAGTCCTCCCCTTCGGAGAACCTGCCTCCTTGGACGGCGAATAGGACCGAGTCGTCCCTCGCCATGAAGGAATCGAAGACCTCGGTCGCCTTTTCGTTCGAGAGGCCGGGGGCCTCCGAGACCATGTGCCTGCCGGGGACTTTCTTC
>DATGVR010000068.1:0-4624 GCA_035300255.1 Nitrososphaerales archaeon | reverse complement strand
AGCTTGGGAGTGGTAATCTCCAGCACCGGAGACTTCACCAAGCCCTTGAGCTCCCCATGCTCGATGAGATTAGCCTCTAGGGCGACATACCTCTGGTTCAGGCGTTTGTCGTCAATATTCCACTCAGTGAAGGTCTTGAAGAAAACCCCGTGCTTCACCTCCTTGAGGAGTTCTTCAGTTGAGAGATCTCCCGGCTCGACAAAAGTGTTGGACATCCTAATGATGGGTTCTCTGTCGAAGGCGACGCTCCGCGAAGCCCCGTTGCTCATCAGGCCGAACTCCATTGCCGTTGTTCTGTTTTGCAGGAACTCGTTGATTATGCCGTTCTTGATCAGGAACCGCTTTTTGCCTTCGACACCCTCGTCGTCAACGGGTACGAATCCATTGGAATGGATCAGCGTCGGGTCGTCGCTTACGTTTGCCTCTGCGCTCCCAATCTTCCTGCCCAGGCTGCTGGCTTTCAGGTACGACTCTCCGGCCTGGGCCCCTTCCCTCCCCAGTACCCTATCCGCCTCCTGGGGATGACCTACCGACTCGTGTGCAGCGATCCCTGAAAGCTCCGGGCTGAGCACAATGTCGAGAGAATCTGCCGGCGGTTTTGTCGCCGTCTTGAGCACCCTGCCCATGGCCCTGGCTTCTTCCTCGATTTTGTCGACAAGATTGATCCTCTTCACGACCTCGAGGCCTCCGGTCTCTCCCTGCTGAATGAATCTCTGGGCTGTCTCTCCTCCTTCCATCGCGGTCAGTGACCCGAAGAACCCTATCCTCGGGAGCCTTCCTTCGACCCTAGCTCCGTCGCTGTTCACGTAGTATCTTTCTTCCAGCTCAGCTCCCAAGAATAGGAGCCTTCCCGGAATCTTAACGCCTGCTTTTCCGTCGGATATCCTGCTTTCGATATCAAGCAAGACTCCTCTCAGCCAGGACGCGTCCGCGTTCTCGACCTTCTTGGTCTCGGGAGGTGACCACTTCCTCTTGACGGGCCTCGAATTGTCAAGGACGACTGGCTTCTCTAAGACTGTTGACGAAGCCTTCGCCAACTTGGCTGCTTTCCTGGCGATTTCGTTCACTGACACCCGCCTCATGTCGTTGGTCGCAGCGAACCCGAGTGCGCCTTTTGAGATCACCCTGATGCCAATCCCGTAACCCTCGGCGAAAAATGAAGGTTGCGGCTCACCATTCTTCAATACGAACTGTCTTTCCCATGTGCTCTGGACTCTCGCCTCGGCGTAGCTTGCTCCGGCGGCAAGCGCCTTAGAAACAGCAGCTTCTGCAAGGTCCTTTGCCTTTTCGTTTCCCAACATGCGACGACCTCTGAATAGGCTATTTCTGGGTTCTTACTGCTTGACGATGGAACGCCTAACCGCCGGCAACTGAGATAGGTTCCCACTTTTCGGGAGCTCCAGCCTTGAACGTCCGCGACCCGCGAACGCCTTGAAGAGACCCGGGTGCTCGGTATGAACCGGAACGACCCTATTGGCCCCTATCCCCGAGACCAGGTCCCCGACCTGCTTCATCGGTGCATGCCCAGATGCGTGTAACTGCGCGTATCTGAAACCAACGTGAGCAATCCAGTTCTTGATGACCCCTTCTTCCCTTTCCCCTTCTTCGTTGAATGCCTCGGTGGCTGCATGTATGTAGGTACCGCCCCTTTCGGGTTTGATATCGATCAATTCTGGGAAGTTCCAGGCCTCAAGATGAAGGAGCACTTCGTCCTGCTTCCGCCCGAGCTCCGCGGCACTGACACCCTGGTCTAGGAAGGGTCGTTCCCATGGGTAGTAATCGGAATCGTCTAGCTTCCCAGTCTTCTTCCTCCTGACGTAGACGTCAACGTCCTTGCCCACCCTTGGCACCCTAAGCCTCCGGTCATCCTTTAGCCTCTCCAGCAGGACGGCCATTTTCATCGATACGACCATCCGCCTTCCTGATCCCATGGCAGCTTTGTAAAATGTGTTGATTCTGTCCACATCGTTCCCCCTGAAGGTGGAAAAGACTAGTCCCTTCGTCCCCTTTACCACCCTTGATGCCTCGTCAAGCACGGCACTTTCGCTCAGGTTTCCTTTGATGTCGTCGGGGCTGACCCGTGTTCCTTCAGTAACAAGCAAGATCGGTCTTTCCCGCTTTGCTGCTTGAACGAAGTCCTCGGTCATCGAGCCTGCAGGCCCGTGGAATCGGAAATCGCCTGTATACGCTAGAGGCCCTTCGCTTGTGTGAATCACGAAACCATAGGCGCCGGGAATCGAGTGGTCGACGTGAACAGGAACGAACTCCATCGCTCCCAGTCTGAAAGTGTCGCCTGTTCTGAACTTCTTGATCTGATGCCCTTCGAGAGGAGAGGTTCCGGATTCGGCGTATGCGTCATCGATAAGCGACGTGGTCTCGCCGCAGTAGACAGGGATCTTGGGGTCCACGTACCCGATTCTTCCCGTATGGTCCCAGTGATAGTGGGAGAGTACGATGGCATCTATCTCATGTTCGCGGTACTTCATCTCGGTGTTCTGGAGCGCCTTTTCAGAGTAGAGTCCGGGGATCTCGGGCAGGAGTCCGAATTCGAAAAGGTCACCAGCTCCGTTCACCTGGCGAGGCTCGATAAACGAATCAAAGTATTCGGACCCGTCTGCGAAGCCAGCGCCGAAATCGAGTAGCACTTTCGTATCCTTGTCTTCCAGGAGGAACTTGTTACCACCAATCTCGCCGACGCCGCCGTAGCAAGTCAGGCGAGGAATCACAATCGTGTTGACCTCTCTTGGCTACTTAACGATTGCAGGAATGTATCCCTCTGCGGGTAACGAATAAATACGAACATCGGCTGATGGCCGGCACTTTGCTGTTTCACCTGCCTGTCCTCCAGGCGGCGGGTTCCGATACTTTCACAGCGCTTGCTATCCTGATCGTGGCCATCGGCATTGTCGGGCTTGCTATTCTGATTCTCTTTTCCAGGAAGAAGATTTAGGCCGTCATGCCTTTCGGGGCCATCTTCGACTTAGATGGCACTCTTGTGACCTTCCGTTTTGACGTGGAAGGCACAAGGAAAGCTCTTCTTGACGAGCTGACTGCGCGAGGGTTCGAAACAGCAGGCCTGGGCCTCTCGACGCCGACCCAGCAGATCATCGATGCGGCGAGGTCTCAAGCCGTGACAGGTAAGCCCGAGGCGTTCGAAGAGTTCCGAGTCAGGGTCTACGCAATTCTTGACGGTTTCGAACTCGATAGTGTTGCATCGGCGAATGTGCTACCCGGGACCCGCGAGTCTCTTGATTTCCTCAAGGCCAAGGGCGTTCGGCTTGCCGTGCTCACTAACAGCGGGCGAAAGCCTGCCATCGAGACCCTGAAGCGGGCCGGTCTGCTGGATCGTTTCGAATTTGTCCTCACCCGCGATGATACCGAGACTATGAAGCCGAGACCTGAGGGGCTCCTGAAGGCGACTATGATGCTAGGCCTACCCGCGGATCTGGTGTACTACGTCGGGGACAGTCCCTATGACATTGCTGCGGCGAAGAGCGCAGGAATCAAAGTGGTCTCAGTGGCCACGGGCAACTATTCCGTCGAGCGTCTGCGGGAGGAGGGTGCCGACCATGTGATCTCATCTATCACAGAGCTACACGATGTATTCGGCCTGTAGTCGTCCTAATGAGACAGAGCCAGTCGGACACTCACCGTAGATCAGCCAGAGGAACGAGGGAGCCTTCGGTTCTCCTCCCTTAACTCTTCAACTTCCGCCCGGAGCTTGGTCAAAGCGGCCGAGTGTTCGGCCGAACCCGCGAGTTCATGGTAAGTCTCCAGGGCCTTCCTCCTGACCTTTAGTTCCTGGTCCAACTCTGAAGCCTCGCGAACTTCCTCGATGAACCTCCGGTCGCCGAGCAGACGCACAACCTGATTGACCAGGTAGAGGCGGACCCTGTGCTCCTTGTCGTGCAACAGGATATCCTTCAGCTTCGGGACTTCTTCGTCCAAAATGAAACCCCGTCCCTTTATCGCCTTCAGCGCCCCTATCCTTACCCTTGTGGGGTTGCCATAGGGGAGACATCCTCCTATGACCCTCTTCACCTCCTCGTCGCTCAACTTCCCCATCGCGTCAAGGCATGCCTCCGCGAGGGTCTCGTTCGGAGAGTGAACTTTCATCGCATCCCTGAGATGCGGGAAAGCCCCTTCCGGCCAAGATTTCGCCAGCGACAGCGCGGCCTCGCACCTGACATATGGACTCTCGTCCTTCTTCAGCAAGTCGAGCAGCACTTTCCTCGCCACTTCGTGCTTAAACGCCCCTAGCGCCTTGGCAAGACCTCTCCTTACCCGTCTGTCCTCGGGCATTCCAATGTCCACTATTGCCTTCAGAGCCTCTTCTGTCCCGATTTCCCCCAGCGCTTCAAGGGCGGTTGCCCTGACGTGCCAGAATTGCTCACTGAGGGCGGCGGCCTTCAGGCCTGGGGTCGCATTGTTGGATTTCAGTTTGCCAAGGCCCTGCGCCGCTTCCGCCCTGCTCCAGGCGTCCTTGCTAATCTCGAGCTGACTAAGTATGAGGTCCAGGCTCTTGTCGAACCTTATCTTCTTCAGCAGCCACCTTTGCGGGTCGAATTCGACAACGGAAGGCTTCCCGGGAAGCATGAACGTCAGAGTCTGCTCAGCAGAGTCT